>JAWVDZ010000098.1:0-3319 GCA_033856955.1 Gaiellales bacterium | reverse complement strand
GCTCGGGCCCGGCGGCTGGCCGCTCGACCTGGACGCCGTGGGCGGCCTGGTAGCGGACACCGTGCGCGCGGTGTGGGACGGCCAGGCCGAGAGCGATTCGCTCAACCGGCTGGTGCCGACGGCCGCGCTCTCGTGGCGGCAGGTGGCGATCCTGCGCGCCTACCGGCAGTACCGCCAAGTGCTGGGCGGCGGCTTCACCAAGCGATACATCAACGATGCCTTCGTCCGAAACTCGCAGATCGCACGCCTGCTGCTGCAGCTGTTCGAGCTTCGGCTGGCGCCCGACGCGGACGGCGTGCCCGACTCGAGCGCGCTCGAGGCCGAGATCACCGGCCTGCTGGACGCCGTCACCAGCCTCGACGACGACCGCATCCTTCGCAGCTTCTTCGGCATGATCCTGGCGACCGTGCGCACGAACGCCTTCAAGGCCGGCGGCACGCTCCCCTACCTCTCCTTCAAGCTCATCTGCGAGGAGGTTCCCGGCATGCCCAAGCCGGTGCCGCGGTGGGAGATCTTCGTCTATTCGACCGAGATGGAGGGCGTGCACCTGCGGGGTGGCTTCGTCGCCCGCGGCGGCATCCGCTGGTCGGACCGGCTGGAGGACTACCGCACCGAGATCCTGGGCCTGATGAAGGCGCAGATGGTCAAGAACGCCGTGATCGTCCCGACCGGAGCCAAGGGCGGGTTTGTGCTCAAGAAGCCGCCGCCCGAGCGCGACAAGCTGAAGGAGGAGGAGCGCCGCCAGTACATCGTGCTGATGCGCGGCATGCTCGACCTGACCGACAACATCGTCGGCGGCGAGGTGCGCCGGCCGGCCGAGGTGCGCGTGCTGGACGGCGATCCGGACGCGTACCTGGTGGTGGCGGCCGACAAGGGCACCGCCCACCTGTCCGACACCGCGAACGAGGTCAGCATCGAGTACGGCCACTGGCTGGGCGATGCCTATGCCTCCGGTGGTTCGGCCGGCTACGACCACAAGGCGCTCGGCATCACCGCCAAGGGTGCCTGGGAGAGCGTCAAGCGCAACTTCAGCGAGATGGGACAGAACGTTGCGGTCGACCCGTTCACGGTTGTCGGTATTGGCGACATGTCGGGTGACGTGTTCGGCAACGGCATGCTGCTCTCGCCTGTGATCAAGCTGGTCGGCGCCTTCGACCACCGAAACATCTTCATCGATCCCGATCCCGACCCCGCCCCCGCGCTGGCCGAGCGTCGGCGGCTGTTCGAGCTGCCGGGCAGCTCCTGGGATGACTACGACCGCTCGCTGATCTCGGCCGGCGGCGGCGTCTGGCCGCGCTCGGCCAAATCGGTGCCGTTGTCAGACGAGGCGCGCAAGGCGCTGGGCGTGACCGCCGAATCGCTGTCGCCGACCGAGCTGTGCCAGGCGATCCTGCGGGCGCCGGTCGACCTGTTCTGGAACGGTGGCATCGGCACCTTCGTGAAGGCCGCGGGCGAGTCCCACCTCGACGTCGGCGACCGTGCCAACGACGCGCTTCGCGTCAACGGCTCCGATCTGCGCTGCAGGGTGGTGGCCGAGGGCGGGAACCTCGGCTTCACCCAGGAGGGGCGGATCGAGTACGCGCTGGCCGGCGGGCGCATCAACACCGACGCGATCGACAACTCGGCTGGCGTCGACTGCTCGGACCACGAGGTGAACCTGAAGATCCTGCTCGCCCAGGCGATCGAGGCCGGCGGGCTCGACATGGCGGGCAGGAACGAGCTGCTCGAGTCGGTCGCCGACCACGTCACCGCACACGTGCTCTACGACAACTACCTGCAGGTGCAGATCCTCTCGCAGGAGGCGGCCGTGTCGCCGCAGCGGATGGAGGCCTACGAGGCGCTGATGGTGCAGCTCGAGGAGAGCGGGCTGCTCGAGCGGCCGCTGGAGTCGCTGCCGTCCACCGAGCGGATGGCCGAACGCGAGGCGGCCGGGATCGGCATGGCGCGGCCCGAGCTGTGCGTGCTGCTTGCGTATGCCAAGCGGTTGCTGCGCGAGCAGATCCTGCCCTCCACGCTGCCCGATGACCCCTACCTCGAGAACGACCTGTCGGCGTACTTCCCCGGGCCGGTGGTGGAGCGGTTCGGGCGGCACCTGGCGGGCCATCCGCTGCGCCGGGAGATCATCGGCACGATCATCACCAACGACGTCATCAACTCGATGGGGATCACCTTCGTGTCTCGCATGGCGGCCGAGATCGGCGCCACCCCGGACGAGATCTGCCGTGCCTTCCTGATCGCCCGTGAGGTCAGCCAGGCTCGCTCCCACTGGGACGACGTCGAGCGGCTGGAGAGCAGCGTGCCGGTGGCGATCCAGGCCGAGCTGATGGGCGGCGTGGACGCGATGGTGGAGGAGTTCGCCCGCTGGTACCTGCGCTACGTGCCCGAGCTCGACCTCGCCTCGGTGGTCGCACGCGATCAGCCCGGGTTCGCCGAGCTGCTCGACCACCTCCAGGATGCCGCCACCAGCTCGTGGCGGATGGAGTTCGACGAGCGGCTGGAGCGCTACAACGAGCAACGTGTGCCCGAGCGCCCGGCGCGCTTCGGCGCCGCCGTCCCGGACCTGGTGTACGCGCCTGACATCATCGCGGTCGCGCGCGAGAGCGGACGCTCGATCGCCGAGGTCGCGCACGCCTTCTTCGTCGTCGGCGAGCGGCTGTACCTGAACGTGGTCGAGCAGCGGGTGGCGCACTTCCCGGCTCAGACGCGGTGGCAGCGGCTGGCCTGGCGTTCGCAGCTGGACGATCTGCGGCTGCTGCGCCGCCAGATCGTCGCCCGCGTGATCGCCCAGTGCGGCGAGGCCGGCATCGACTCCGCGATCGAGGACTACCTCAACGCCCGCGTCGACCCCTACCAGCGGCTGGCGACGCTGATGGGCTCGACCAGCGGGTCACAGGCCGACGACGCCTCCGCGGTGATGGTGATGGTGCACCAGATCCGCCAGGTCGTCGCGTAGTCGACCGGTTAGGCTTCGAGCGGCCGACGGAGTTCGCCCACCGGTACCGGACTATACCGATCAAAATGTACCTAATGGACGGATCGTATAGTTACAGAATCGGCTTCTGCAGGACGCATCATATAGAACAGCACAACTAACCTCAGAATCGTCCCGCTGGTGTTTGCGATCTCCCTCCACGGGTGCCATACTGGCTCGGCAATGGGGGTCACTTGGGTCGGAAGGGCACAGACCCCGCGGCGCATGCTTCGGCGCCGTTGACAACCTATGGGAGGATACATATGAGACGCATGCAACTGCGAGTCACCGCGGTGTTCGTCGCCGCGTTCGCGCTTTCGCTGGTATACGCCGGCAGCGCGATGGCCG
>JAWVDZ010000097.1:0-2785 GCA_033856955.1 Gaiellales bacterium | reverse complement strand
CACCGAGGACTGGATCGAGTACCGCACCGGCTTCCCCACGCTGGTGCGCAAGTTCCTGTTCCGCAAGGTGCCGCCCACCGGCTGGTTCCACACGCTCGGCTCGTCGCTCCTGACCGTCTTCATCCTGCAGGCCACCACCGGCGCGCTGCTGGCGATGAGCTACGACCCCTCGCCCAACGGCGCCTACGAGTCGATCCGCTACATCACCGACCAGGAGACGCTGGGCTGGCTGATCCGGGGCATGCACAAGTGGGGCGCCAGCGTGATGGTGATCCTGTTGTTCCTGCACATGGGCCGCACGTTCTTCTACGGCGCCTACAAGTACCCGCGCGAGATGACCTGGCTGACCGGCTCGCTGATCTTCCTGCTGACGATGGCGATGGGCCTGACCGGCTACCTGCTGGTCTGGGATCAGCGCGCCTACTGGGCCTCGGTCGTCGCCATCAACATCAACGGCACAGCGCCGGTGCTCGGCCCGTTCATCTCGAAGTTCCTGCTGGCCGGCCCGGTGTTCGGGGCGCAGACGATCTCGCGCTTCTACGCGCTTCACATGCTGCTGATACCCGGCGCCATCGGGGCGCTGATCTTCGTGCACATGTGGCTGGTCGTGAAGCTCGGCGTCACGCCGTGGCCGTCGCGGCCGGTTGAGGACGAGGCCGTCGCCACCGAGCTGGAGACCACCGCCTGATGGCGCGCAAGGTGATCAACCGCCGCGTCCGGTACGAGACCGAGCTGGCGGTGCAGAAGAAGGAGGGCCACGCCTTCTTCCCCTATGCCATGTTCCACGACGTGGTCGTCAACCTGATCGTGGTGCTGATCATCGTCGGGATGGCGGTCGTCTGGCACGAGACGGCGGAGCCGATCAGCAAGCTCCACCCGCTGGGCGGCAACGGCTGGCTTGGTGCCCTCTACGAGGACAAGGCCAACCCGGCCGTCGCTCAGACCGAGCCGCGGCCGGAGTGGTACTTCCTGTTCCTGTTCGAGCTGCTACGAGTGTTCAAGCAGCCATGGCAGCTGCTGTTCGCCACCATCATCATCCCCACCATCCTGATGGTGCTGCTGGTCGCCTGGCCGTTCCTGGACACCGGCCGCGACCGCAGGCTGTCGCGCCGCCCGGCCGGCGTGGCCCTCGGCCTTGCGACTCCCGCGGTCCTGATCGCGCTCACGATCGCCGGCAGCAGCGCGCCTGGCGTCGTCAGCGGAACCGCCATCACGGGCAAGCCCGCGTTCGACTCGACGAAGGCAGCGCTGTACATCTCACAAGCGGGGTGCACCGGCTGCCACAACTTCGGCGCTGGAGGCGGGAATAATGGTGCGAATCTCGCCAGCGGCTCGACGATGTTCGGCACCGATCAGAAGGCGATCGAGGCGTGGATCGGGGGTGGGGCGGCCAAGAGCGTCAGCATGCCCGACTTCAGCTCCCTCGGTCCGGACAAGATCTCCGCAATTGCGGCTCTTGTCGTGGGGCTGAAAACCGGCACTCCGCCCTCGCAGTAGGCTCCCCATATATGCGAGTTATGCTCGGCATCACCGGCGCGTCCGGCGCGCCCTACGCAGCCAGGATCCTGCGCGCGCTCTGCGAGGCGGGCGTCGACACCGGCATCTGCGCCTCGGCGGCCGGCCGCCAGGTGATCGCGCTCGAGCTGTACGGCGACCGCGGCATGGACGGCAGCGATGCGCTGGAGCGGTTCGTGGCCGACCACGGGACGCCCGACGTGCGGCTGTGGGCTGAGCGCGACTACTCCGCGCCCTACGCCTCGGGCAGCTCGCGCACCGACGCGGTCGTGATCTGCCCCTGCTCGATGGCCTCGATCGGCACCATCGTGGGCGGCTCGGAGGCCAACCTGATCCACCGCGCCGCGGGCGTCCAGCTGAAGGAGCGCCGCAAGCTGGTGGTGGTGCCGCGCGAGACGCCGCTGTCCTCGATCCACCTCGAGAACCTGCTCAAGCTTCGCAACGCGGGCGCTGACGTGATCCCGGCGATGCCGGCCTTCTACCACCTGCCGCAGACGATCGACGACATGATCGACT
The DNA here is from genome assembly GCA_033856955.1 of Gaiellales bacterium. Taxonomy (GTDB): domain Bacteria; phylum Actinomycetota; class Thermoleophilia; order Gaiellales; family JAICJC01; genus JAICYJ01. Next base: position 754 of record JAWVDZ010000097.1, on the reverse strand, counting down.
TCGTGGCCGGCCGCGTGATCGACTCGCTCGGCCTCGAGATGACGCTGCACCGCCGCTGGGGCGAGGCCGAGGTGCCCGCGCCGTGACGCTTCAGCCCGAGCGGGTGCGGGAGATGTTCGACCGCATCTCGCCCAGCTACGACCGCATGAACATGCTCATGTCCGGCGGCATGGACGGCCGCTGGCGGCGTCTGGCGGTGCGCGCGGCGGCGGTTCGGCCGGGCGACTCCGCGCTCGACGTCTGCTGCGGCACCGGCGACCTGGCCGTCGAGCTGCGGCGCACGGTCGGCCCCTCCGGCCGCGTCGTCGGTCTCGACTTCGCGCCGCAGATGCTCGAGGTCGCGCGGCGAAAGAGTGCCGCCGTCGAGTGGGTCGAGGGCGACGCCCTGGCGTTGCCGTTCGGGGACGACGAGTTCGATGCCGCGACGGTCGGCTTCGGCGTCCGAAACCTGGCCGACCACGCTCGTGGCTTTGCCGAGATGGCGCGTGTGGTGCGGCCCGGCGGCCGGGTTGTCTGCCTCGAGATGAGCACCCCGGGGCCTGTCATCAGGCCGTTCTCACGCGTCTGGACCGATCACGGCGTGCCGCTGCTGGGGCGCCTCGTCGCGCGCGATGCCGGTGCTTACCGCTACCTCCCGGCCTCCGTCCACCGCTTCCCGCCCGCCGATGAGCTGGCCCGGATCATGCAGGCGGCCGGTCTGGCAGACGTCAGCTTCAAGCGGCTGATGCTGGGCGTCGTAGCGCTGCACGTGGGG
>JAWVDZ010000096.1:0-2944 GCA_033856955.1 Gaiellales bacterium | reverse complement strand
CCCACCACCACCGCCTGCCAGAACACCATGTCCCCCTGCGAGACGAGGTAGCCGGCGTAGATCATCGTCACCTCGCTCGGCACCGGGATGCAGGCGCTCTCCAGCACCATCAGGCCGAACACGGCCGAGAGACCGTGCGCGGCCACCTGATCTTGGATCCAGTGCGCCAGGCTGGTCAGCACTGCGTCATCTCAGACACGGGAGCGGCGGCCCTGTCCGTTCGGCCGCTCACCCTGCGGTCGCCTCTCGCTCCAAGTTCGCAAGTTGCTGCTCGAGCCCCTGAGTGACCGGGCCCTTCGCGATGCCGGCCAGCAGCATCGGCAGTTCGATCTCGGCGGTGAGCGTGACGTGGCTGCCGTCTCCCTGCGGTGCGATCACGAACTCGGTACGCCCCGCGCGCCTGCCGTCGACCCGTTCCTCGACCAGCCGCCTGGGCGGTTCGAGCACCGTGCGGCGAACGCGCATCGGCTCGCTCTTGCCCATTGCCGAGACGACGCAGGAGATCTCGCCCGACCCGTCCACCTCGACCTGGGAGATGGATGAGGGAAGCGTGCGGACATGGCTGTGGGGATCGGCGATCACCTCCCACACCGCCTCCGGAGGTGCCGCCATCGTGCGCGAAACGGAGGCCTTCACCGCCAGGTCCTCAGGATGCAACCGCGTCGTACTCGCGGACGGATCGGTAGAGCGTGTCGCGCTGGGCGGGTCGGAAGCCGGCGTTTCGGATCGTGTGCAGGAAGTCCTCGACACCGGCGCGGTGGGTGGTGCCGGCGGCCGAGACGACGTTCTCCTCGATCATGATCGAGCCCAGGTCGTCGGCGCCGTAGAACAGCGCCACCTGGCCAATCTTCATACCCTGCGTCACCCAAGAGCTCTGGATGTGGTCGACGTTGTCCAGGTAGATGCGGCTGACGGCCTGCATCAGCAGGTAGTCGAAGCTGGTCGGGAACCAGGTCACCTGCGCGGCAAGGCCGGTGTTGTCAGGCTGGAACGTCCAGCTGATGAACGCCCGGAAGCCGTGCATCTCGTCCTGCAGCTCGCGGATCCGGCGCAGGTGCTCGACCCGCTCGTCCAGCGTCTCCACGTGGCCCCACATCATCGTGGCGGTGGTGCTCATGCCCAGCCGGTGGGCGGCGCGCATGATGCCAAGCCACTCCGACGAGGTCGTCTTGATCGGCGAGATGATCTTGCGCACCCGGTCGACCAGGATCTCGGCGCCGCCGCCGGGCAGCGAATCGAGCCCCGCATCGCGCAGCCGCGACAGCGTCTCGGACGGCGTCAGCCTGGCCTTGCGGGCGATGTGCTGCACCTCGCTGGGCGAGAGCGCGTGCAGGTGGATCGGGTAGCGGGCCTTGATCGAGCGGAACAGATCCTCGTACCAGTCGATGCCGAGCTCGGGGTTGTGACCGCCCTGCATCAGCAGCGCCGTCCCACCCAGCGCCAGCGTCTCCTCGATCTTCTTGAAGATCACCGGCTTGGGCAGCGTGTAGCCCTCGCGCGTGTCTCCGGGGCGGCGGTAGAAGGCGCAGAAGTTGCAGTCCGTGTAGCAGACGTTGGTGTAGTTCAGGTTGCGGTCGATCACGAACGTGACGCGGTCGGCCGGCGCCTTGCGGCAGCGCAGCTCGTGCGCGGCGCGGCCGATCCGCACCAGCTCGCGCGACTCGAGGAGCGTCCTGGCGTCGTCGTCCGAGATGCGCTCGCCGGAGAGCGCCTTGTCGAGCACCTCGGTGACGCTGGCGGTGCGCATCTCGGTGGTGCTCATGCCACCCGCTCGTGCTCGACGAAGCGCAGCTCCGGAACCGAGTCCAGCTCGCCGGCCAGGTGCGCCAGTTCGAAGAACCGCACCAGGCCCTGCCGCTCGCGGGGGCCGAAGTGGTAACGGAGCTTCTCGAAGTAGCGGGCGAGGAATCCGGCCGGCCAGCCGTACTCGGCCGAGGCGCGGCGGGCCAGCGCCTCCGGCTCCGCGCGGGACAGGGCCAGCGAGCGCAGGTGCGCGCGCTCCAGCTCCTCGAGCCCCTCCTCCACGCCCTCGCGGCAGGCCCAGACGGCGTACACCATCGGCAGCCCGGTGCGCTCCTGCCAGAGCCGGCCGAGGTCATAGTGCGGGGTGGGATCGTCGAACGCGCTGTGCAGGGCGGCGTCGCCGATCAGCATCGTTGCGTCGGCCGGCTGGTCGAGCGGCACCAGCTCGACCTCGCCCAAGAGCACCCGGGTCAGCACCACCGAGGTGGCGCTCTCGGGCGTGATGGCGACCGAGCGCACCTGGTCGAGCGGCTTACGCGTGATCAGCTGGATCGAGTCGACGGCACCCTCGGTGGAGACGCACAGGCGCGGCAGCAGCCGCAGCCGGTCGGCGTTTCGGGCGTACACGATCGAGCTGATCGGCGCCACGTCCACCTCCCCCGCAAGCAGCTTCGTGTTCAGCTCTGTGGGCACGCCGGAGATCTGCTCCAGCCCGATGCCGTCCAGCTCGTAGAACACGGGCGCCATGTTCGCGTAGGAGATGCGGCCGAGACGGAGGGTCATCAGATGGTCGATTCCATCTTCAGCGTGTCCTGGGCCCGATCCTGCGTCGCGTGGAAGGTGGAATCGATCATCTAAAACGTCCTGACCACGTTGTAGAGCGTGTCGCGCTGCACGGGCACCCGGCCGGCGTCGCGGATCAGCGCCACCAGGTCGTTGATCTTCTCCTCCTGGGGCGTGACCGCGCCCGCGGCGTGGGCGATCTTCTCCTCCATCACGGTGCCCTGGATGTCGTTGGCGCCGTAGTGCAGGGCGATCTGCGCAAGCGGCGTCGAGATCATGATCCAGTAGGCCTTGATGTTGGCGATGTTGTCCAGCATCAGCCGGGACACGGCGATCATCTTGAGGTCGTCATAGCCGGTCGAGAAGCGCCAGCCGCGCCGCTCGAAGACGGTGTTCTCGGGGTGGAACGGCAGCGGGA
>JAWVDZ010000095.1:0-5210 GCA_033856955.1 Gaiellales bacterium | reverse complement strand
CCGCGATCGTGTTCGGCGCCGATCACGGCGAGTCGTGGGGCGAGCGCTATCCCGACAAGCACGCGGTGCAGGGCATGTACCACCTGCACGGCGCCGAGCTGTACGACGAGATCCTGCGCGTGCCGCTGGTCGTCCGCGCCCCCGGCCTGCTCGATCCGGCGGTCGTTACCGGCCAGGTGCGGACGGTGGACATCACGCCCACTCTGCGCGAGCTGGCATCGCTGCCGGAGGCCGAAGCCGACGGCGCCTCGCTGGTGGCCGCGGCCCGCGGCCAGGAGCCGGGTGACCGACTCGCCGTCTCGATCACCAGCGACCGCGGCAACATCTCGCGGGCGGCCGTTCGACGGCGGCCCTGGAAGCTGATGCGCGACCTGCAGACCGGCAGCGAGCAGGCGTTCCGGCTGGACGTCGACCCGCGTGAGCGTGAGGATCGCATCGACGCCGTCCCCCAGGAGCTGCGCGATCTACTGGACGGTGAGCTGGCCGGGATCGACCGGCGGGTGATCAGCGACGAGGAGGAGGAGGCCATCGAGGCCCGCCTCAGCGATCTCGGTTACCTGTGACCACGCTCGCGATCCACCAGCCCAACTACCTGCCCTGGATCGGCTACTTCGACAAGATGCGGACGGCGGACGTGTTCGTGCTGCTTGACGATGTCCAGTACCCGCGCGCCCGCAGCGTCGCCAACCGCAACAAGATCCGCACGGCACAGGGCGAGCTGCTGCTCACCGTGCCGGTCTCGAAGCCGAAGGGCGCCGAGGGAAAGGCCGGCTACCGCGAGATCACGTTCGCGGACGAGAGCTGGCGCGGGAAGCACCTGCGGACGATCGAGCAGGCCTACCGCCGCGCGCCGCACTTCGAACGGCTCTACCCCGAGCTGGAGCGGATCGTGACCGAGGGCGCGTCCTTCTGCGATCTGAACGTCGCGCTGATCCGCTGGATGGCGGGGGAGTTCGGCATCGAGACGCCGACGCCGCTGATGTCGGAGCTTGGGAACGACTTCGGCCGCAGCAACGAGATGATCGTCGAGCTGTGCCGGGCGACGAGCGCTCACGTCTACCTCTCCGGCACCGGGGCCGGCGCCTACAACGATCCCGACCGGCTGGCCGCCGAGGGCATCGAGCTGCGCTACCAGGAGTTCCAGCATCCGGTCTACCCGCAGCTGGGCGAGGGCTTTCTGCCCAACCTCTCGGCGCTGGACATGCTGCTGAACTGCGGCGGCTGGCCCGGCACGGTCGATGATTGATCGCCCCGCCGGGCGGGAATGCACGACGCACGCACACGTTCGTGAACCGATCGTCACGATGCCGCCGTATACACCGATGAGACGCACAATCATGGATCCCATCATCACTGACATCGACGAGCGCTGGATGGCCGAGTGGGTCACCTTCGGCATGCGGGAGCTCGAGTGCTACCTGGCCAAGCACCGCTGCTTCGAGGAGTACTACTCGCGCCGCAAACGCAGCCTCGCCGCCGCGGCGCTCGACGGCTGACGGTCCGCCAGGGGCTCGAGGGGGTCAGACCTCCGGGCCTTCCCACCACGGGATCGGGACGCCGACGGAGCCGCGCCGGACGCGGACGTTCTCGGCCCGAAGAAGCTCGCGCTGCTCGCGCTCCCAGCCCGGCGCCAGACGCCCGGTGGACGTCACCACGCGGTGGGCGGGGACGTGCTCGAGCGTCCTGGCCAGCGCGCCGCCCACCGCACGCGCGGCCGCCGGCTCGCCGATCCACTCCGCGATCCGCCCGTAGCTGGCCACCCGACCGGCCGGGATCCGCCGCACCATCGCCGCAACCCGCCGGTCGAACGGCGAGGCCTCGGCGAGAATGCGGAATCCGACCGGAACCTGCAACGGAGGCTACCGCGCCCGTTCGAACACCAGCAGGTTTGCCTCTGGCGGGTCGATCATGCGCGAGCGGCGGGTGTGGATGTAGCGCACCTGCCGCAGCCCGGCCGCCTCGGCGCAGCTCCGCCAGCGCCGCCGCGACCGCAGCCGCTTGAACACCTCCATCGAGTCGCCGTCCCCGGCCCGGCGGAACCCGACGTCGTGGGTGACCGGGCCGAACTGGCCTCCAACGATCATCACGCCGTCGGGAGCGAGCAGCCCGGCCAGGTTGGCCACCGCGCGCTCCCAGCGGGAGTCCTCCACGATGTGGAACATGACGCCGATCGCGTTGACGACATCAAACGGCGGCTCGACCGAGATCGGATCGACGACGTCGGCATTCAGCACGGTCACCTCGTCCACCGCCTGGTACTTGCGCTGCAGCGCCTCGGCCACCTGCGGCGCCAGCTCGACGCCCACCACTCGCGTGGCGCCCAGCACCGCTCGGTAGAAGTCGAGCCAGTGGCCGGCGCCCGAGCCGACGTCGAGCACGCTCATGCCCGGCTTGGGCGGCCGATCGATGAAGTGCTCGAGGATCGAGTTCTCGACCGCGTTGTAGTGGTAGCGCGTCTTCAGCGGCGAATACCCGAGCATGATCGTGAGCGAGTCGTCCAGCTCGCGCGCCAGCGCGTCGAGCTTGCTCTCCTGGGCCGGCTCCGCGTCGGGCACCCTGCGGCGCCTCAGCGGCGACACGTAGTGGCGGAGGAAGCGGGGGCCGAGGGTGCGCCGCGCGGGGGCCACGACCGCCGGGCCGACACCCTCTGAGAGCCGGCGTATGCGAGCGCCCATGGACGGCGACGATAGCACGGGCAACCGGGGCTCTCCCGCCCGGGCACCGGCCTAGACTCCGCCGGCATGCGCCTCCTGATCGTCGCCTTCTACTTTCCTCCCACGGGCGGCGGCGGCGTGCAGCGGACGCTCAAGTTCTGCAAGTTCCTGCCCGAGTTCGGCATCGACGTGCATGTGCTGGCGCCGGAGGACTCGAAGTGGTTCGCCCGCGACGAGCGGCTGCTGGAGTCCGTCCCGGAGTCGACAACGGTGCACCGCTGCCGGTTCGTCGGCCCGCGGTCGTCGTTTCGTTCGGACGCGCTGCGCGGCCGAAGCGGCCTGGGACGGATCGGCGTCGAGGCCCGCTACGTGTATCAGCGGGCGCTGATTCCCGACAAGGCGACGCCGTGGATGGCGACGGCGCTACCGGCTGGGATCGGCATCGTGCGACGGGAGCGGATCGACGTCGTCATGTCGACCTCTCCGCCCACATCGGCGCACCTCGTGGCGGAGGCGATCGCGACCGCCACCCGCCGCCCGTTCGTGGCCGACTTTCGCGACTCGTGGCTGGACAACCCCCACCGCCGCTACGAGAAGGCCGGCGTCCGCGCCAAGCGATCCGTGATCGCGCGGATGGCCTCCTCGGTCGGCCGGCGATCGTCGGGGCTGGTGGCCGCCACCGGCACGATCGCGCAGGAGCTGGGCCGCATGCACCCAAGCGCCGCCCACAAGACGACGGTGATCGAAAACGGCGCCGACTTCGACGACTTCGAGGGGCTCAGCCACGAGCGAAACCAGCGCTTCACGATCGTGCACGCCGGATCGTTCTTCGGGCACCGCACCCCCTCCACGACCCTGCTCGCCGTCCAGCGGCTGCTGGATCGCCGGCCGGAGCTGCGCGGCCGCCTGCTGGTGCGCTTCATCGGTGAGATGCGGGCGGAGCACCGCGAGTACGCGCAGCGGCTCGGCATCGACGACGCGTGGCGGGAGGAGGGCTTCCTGCCCTACTCCGAGTCGATCGCCGCCCAGCGTGCCGCCGACGCGCTGCTGCTGCTGATCCCCCACGCCGGCGGCCGCGGCGACTCGGTGCTCTCCGGCAAGGTGTTTGAGTACGTCGCCTCGCGCCGGCCGATCCTGGCCGCGGTGCCGCCCAACGGTGCCGCCGCCAACCTGATCCGCGGCATCGGCGCCGGCCGGGTCGTGGACGGAGACGACACCGAGGCGATCTCGCGCGAGCTGGAGGCGCTGGTGGACGAATGGCTGGCCGGCGGCTCCGCCGACATCGAGCTGTCCGACGACGTCCGCGACCGGCTGTCGCGGCGGAGCCGGGCGCGCGAGCTGGCGCGGGTGCTGGACGGGGTGGCGGGATGAGCGGGCGGCGCACCGAGCTGGTGTTCCTCTGGGCGGTGCTGACGGCGACGTGGGCGACCGTGCGGCTGGACACGTCGCTCGTCTCGCTGACCTACTCCGACCTCCTGATCAGCGTGTTCCTGGCCGCGTTCGCGTGGGATCGCATCCGCCGCCGAGACGCCACGCTGCCGCGCAGCGCGGCCGCCGTAGCCGGCTTCATGCTCGTCTTCCTGGCCGTCTACCTGTGCGGCTACTTCGACCTCCAGACGAAGCAGGCGCTGACCTTCTGGATCAAGGGCATCGGCGCCTGGCTTGCGCACGCGCTGTTCCTTGTCTGCGGCGTGGCGCTGATGGCGCGGGGCGGCCGGCGGCTGTACATGCGGACGGTGCGCTGGTTCACGGCCGGAATCGCCATCTCGGCCGTCTACGGCATTTTTCAGCTTGCGGCCAAGATCGGCGGCGGGATCAACCTCGATCGGATCGTGGTCGGCGCGCTCACGTTCGGCCACGGCCACACCACCGGCATCAACGTCTACGGCCAGGTCGGCGGCACGTCCAACATCTATCGCATCAACGCCCTCAGCGGCGACCCCAACCACCTGGGGGTGATCCTGTGCGTGCCGCTTTTGACCCTGCTGCCGTTCTACCTCGCCCATCCCCGCGGCCGGCGCAGGATCGGCGCGCTGCTCCTGTTCCTGCTTGCGGTGCAGGTGCTGACGCTGTCTCGCAGCGCGGCGCTGGGCGACGTGGTCGGCCTGGCCATGCTGCTGCCCTGGATCCGGCCGATCCTGCCCCGGGCGCGCACGATCGCGGCCTCGCTGGCGGGAGTCGCGGCGCTGGCCGCGGTCGTCTACGCCTCGTCGAACTTCGTGCAGACGGTGGTGCACTCACGCGCCAACGTCAGCGGCCGAGGAACGCTCGTCCACTTCCAGTTCTACCAGCTGGTGCCGCCGGCGCTCGACCCCAATCCCCTGTTCGGCATGGGCTTCAACACGTTCGCGGTCTTCTACCAGTACGTCACCGGCAAGGCCGACTTCTCGCCGCACAGCTTCTGGATCGCGACGCTGGTCGAGACCGGCATGGCCGGGCTGTGCGTCTACCTGGCGTGGTTTGCATACCTGACGCTGAACGCGGCCGCCGTCGGGCGTAGCGCCGACGAGGACGCGGCGCGCTTCGGCAGCGGCATGCTGGCGGCGCTGGTGGCCA
>JAWVDZ010000094.1:0-3550 GCA_033856955.1 Gaiellales bacterium | reverse complement strand
CGACGCCGAGTAGAAGTCCACGTTGGGGTACAGGCCCTTCTCCTCCAGCACCGCCTTCTCGATGTGCTCGCTCATCGAGAACCAGTGTGGCTCGTCGGATCGCTCCGCGAGCGCCTTGCTGAACCGCTTGAGGATCACCGCCCGCGGGTCATACGTCTTGTACACACGATGGCCGAAGCCCATGATCCGCTCCTTGCGGTCGAGCCGGCCGTGGATCTCCTCTTCGATGTTCTCGTCGCTGCCGATCTCGGCCAGCAGGTGCATCACCTGCTCGTTGGCGCCGCCGTGCAGCGGCCCTTTGAGCGCGCCGATCGCTCCCGTGATCGCCGAATGCATGTCCGACAGCGTCGAGGCGATCACCCGGGCGGTGAACGTCGAGGCGTTCATCTCGTGGTCGGCGTGCAGGATCAGCGCCACGTCGAACGTCTTGGCGGCCTGCTCGTCGGGCCGCGCGCCGGTCAGCATCCACAGGAAGTTGGCCGCGTGGCCGAGCGCCGGGTCGGGCTCGATCGGCTCCAGGCCGCGGCGGCGGCGGTCGTAGCGCGCCACCATCGTCGGCATCTTCGCGATCAGCCGCGAGGCCTTGCGGAAGTTGGCCTGCTCGTCGTTCGAGGCCTTGTCGGGATCGTCGAACGAGTCGGCCGAGACGGCCGTGCGGAGCATCTCCATCGGTGCCGCGTGGTCGGCCAGCATGTCGATCACGGACGCCGTCTCGGCAGGCAGCGGACGAGCGGCCGTGAGGTCGGCGGCAAACGAGTCCAGCTCCGTACGGGTCGGCAGCCGTCCGCGCAGTGTCAGGAAGCAGACCTCCTCGTAGCTCGAGTGCTCGGCGAGGTCGCCGACGTCGTAGCCGCCGTAGATCAGCACGCCCCTCTGGCCGTCGATCGAGCACAGCCGGCTTCGCGCGACCACGATTCCCTCGAGTCCCCCCTTGTCCGCCACGGCCGTGCCTTCCCTCGTTGGACTTCGACCGGATCGTAGCCAATCGTGCGAGAATCGAGCCGATTGTGAACATCTAAGCGTCGTCTGGGGGAGTGCGGGTATGAGTCGTTTCAAGATCACGGTTGTCGGTGCCGGCAACGTAGGTGCAACCACTGCGCAGCGTCTCGCCGAGCGGGACTACGCCGACGTGGTGCTGGTCGACATCGTGGAGGGTCTGCCGCAGGGAAAGGCGCTCGATCTGAACGAGACCGGCCCGGTGGTCGGCTACGAACCAAACGTGGTCGGCAGCAACGGCTACGACGAGACGGCCGGCTCACAGATCTGCGTGATCACCTCCGGCATCGCCCGCAAACCCGGCATGAGCCGCGACGACCTGCTCACCACCAACCAGAAGATCGTCGCCGACGTCACCCAAAACCTCGTCTCGCGCTCGCCGGAGACGATCCTGATCGTCGTCACCAACCCGCTCGACGCGATGTGCCAGGTCGCCTTCAAGCAGTCCGGCCTGCCCCGCGAGCGGGTGATCGGGATGGCGGGCGTGCTCGACTCCGCCCGCTTCAGGACGTTCCTGGCCTGGGAGCTGGGCGTCTCGGTGCGCGACGTGACCGGCTTCGTGCTGGGCGGCCACGGCGATCAGATGGTGCCGGTCACCTCGTACACCAACGTCGCCGGCATCCCGGTCAGCGAGCTGATACCCGCCGCGCGATTGGCCGAGATCGTGCAGCGGACGCGCGACGGCGGCGCCGAGGTGGTCAAGCTGCTCAAGTCCGGCTCGGCCTACTACGCGCCCTCAGCCTCGGTCTGCGAGATGGTCGACTCGATCGTCCACGACCAGAAGCGGGTGCTGCCCTGCGCCGCCCACCTCGAAGGCGAGTTCGGCCTCAGCGGCATCTTCATGGGAGTGCCCTGCCGGCTGGGCGCGGGCGGGCTGGAGGAGATCGTCAAGATCACGCTGAACTCAGACGAGCAGCGCCAGCTCGAGACGTCGGCGGCCGCCGTGCGCGAGCTGGTGGAGGTGATGGGGCTCTCGTAGTCCGTCAGGCGACGGCGGTCGCAAGTGCTTTCAGCGACAGCATCTCGAAGCACGCGCTGGCCGCAACCCATGCTGTGATGTTCGCCGGCTGGTCGTAGACCGGGGCGACCTCGACGCAATCGAAGCCGCGGAAGTCGATGCCGGTCAGCGCCCGCAGGTAGGCCAGCGCCTGGCCGCTCGACGGACCGCCCACCTCCGGCGTGCCGGTGGCGGGCGCGAACGCCGGATCGACGAAGTCGATGTCGAACGAGAGGAACGCGGCCCGGCCGCCGACCCGCGCCCGAACGCGGTCGCCGTACTGCTGCGGCGTCAGCGTCTCCAGCTCGTCCCAGTAGATCGCGTCGTAGCCCAGCTCGCGCGGTGCCTCCACATCGGCGGCGGAGTACAGGCTGCCCCGCATGCCGGCCTGCACCGAGACGTGTGGATCGACCAGCCCCTCCTCGACGGCGCGGCGAAACACGGTGCCGTGGAAGTAGCGGGCGCCGTAGTAGGAATCCCACACGTCGGCGTGCGCGTCGAGGTGCACGAGCGCCAGCGGGCCGTGCACGCCGGCGGCGGCACGCAGCTCCGCCAGCACCATCGAGTGGTCGCCACCAAGGCAGAGCGGCGTCACGCCGGCCTCGTGGATCGGGCGCAGGAAGGCCGCGATCCGCTCCAGCGTCTGCTCGTGGTGGCCGGGGACGGTGGGCGAATCGCCGAAGTCGACCATCGACAGCCGCTCGACGACGTCCACCGCCAGCTGCGGGTTGTAGGGCCGAAGCAGCGCCGACGCGCTGCGGATCGCCTCCGGCCCGTGGCGCGCTCCGGACTTGAATGAGACGGCGTCGTCGGTGGGGATGCCGACCACCGCGACGTCGACGTCCACCAGCGTCTGCAGGTGCGGCAGGCGCATGAACGTGCGCGGCCCGGAGAAGCGGGGCATGAGCGATGGGTCGGCGGGGCCGTGGCGCATGGGCCGGTATCGTACCGGCGTGGATCTGGCATTGAACGATACGGCCGCGATCGTCTGCGGCGCATCCTCGGGGATCGGCCTCGCCGTCTCACGAACACTGGCCGCCGAGGGCTGCGCGGTGACGATGATGGCGCGCGACGCCGCCCGTCTGGAGGAGGCCGCCGCCGGAGTGCCGGGCGCCATGGCCGTGGCCGGCGACGTGCGGGACGCCGAGGCGCTCGAGCGGGTCGTCGAGCGGACCGTGGCCGCCCGCGGCCGGCTCGACATCGTCGTCAACAACGCCGGCGGACCGCCGGCGGGGAGCTTTGAGTCGACGGCCCCCGAAGCGTGGTCGGACGCCTTCGAGCTCTCGTTGCACTCGGCGGTGCGGCTGACCCGGATCGCGCTTCCCCACCTCAAGCAGAGCGGCCGCGGCCGGATCGTCAACATCGCCTCGTGGTCGGTGCGCGAGCCGATCGCCGGCCTGGTGCTCTCGAACGCGGTGCGGCCCGGTATCGTGGGGCTGGCCAAGACGCTCTCGCACGAGTTCGGCCGCTACGGCATCACGGTCAACACCGTTGCGCCGGGAAAGATCGACACGCCGCGGGCGCGTGAGCTGGCTGCCCGCCACACCGATCCCGAGG
>JAWVDZ010000093.1:0-3877 GCA_033856955.1 Gaiellales bacterium | reverse complement strand
CCAGCGGCAAGGTGGCCTACGCCGGAGCACCCGAGACCGAGCACGTGCCCTACCCCGGGGGATTGCTCGAGGGAGGCTGACCCGTAGAATCAGCGGGCGATGACCACGTTTCGGATCCTCCACTGGGGCCCGGACGACCTTCCGCCCGTGGTCTGCCTGCATGATGCGCGAGGGCACGCCCGCCGCTTCGAGCGGTTGGCCCGCATTCTCGAGCCGGGACGCCATGTCGTGGCCTACGACCTGCGCGGGCACGGCCGCTCGCCCTGGTCGGGGCCGCACACCATGCTCCAGCACATGGACGACCTGGCGCTCGTGCTGGAACAGTGCTCGATCGATCAGACGGGCCTGATCGGCGACGGCTTCGGCGCCCGGCTCGCCATCGAGTATGCGATCGAGAACCAGGAACAGATCAACTCGATCACGCTGCTGGAGCCGCCGCTCAGCCCCGATCCGGACGAGATGCTGCGGGCGGCCGACGCCGAGCGTCACGGCGGCGGCTTCGCCGGCGTGGACGAGGCGATCGAGCAGCGTCGCGTCGAGGACGGGCTGGAGCACACGCCCCGGGCGCTGCTCGAGGAGGAGATGGGCGAGCACCTGGTGGCTGACGATGACGGCCGCTATCGCTACCGCTACAGCCACGAGGCGGTCGCAACGGCGCTGGAGGAGATCGCGCATCCCGCCACGCGGCTCTCGGATCTGCTCTGCCCGACGATGGTGATCCGGGCACAGTCCTCCTCCTGCGTGACCGACCAGGACCTGGAGCGGATCACCGACGAGGTGCGGCGAGTGCGGGTCGAGGAGGTTCCGGGAGGGCGCGTGGTGCTGTGGGACGCCCTGGCCGAGTCGAGCGCGCTGGTGCGCGACTTCCTGGTCGCGCGGCGGAAGACGGCATGAAGGCGCTCGTCCTCCAGCACATCGCCTGCGAGCCGCCCGGCGTGTACGAGGACGTGCTGCTCGAGCGGGACGCCTCGATCCATCGCGTCGAGCTGGACGAGGGCGACCTCCTGCCCGACTGGCGAAAGTTCGATCTGATCGTCGCCATGGGCGGGCCGATGTCGGTCAACGACGAGCGGGAGCACCCATGGCTGGTCGACGAGAAGCGCCTGATCCGGGAGGCGGTCACCGCCGGTGCGGGCTTCTGGGGCGCGTGCCTGGGCGTACAGCTGCTCGCCTCCTGCCTGGGAGCTCGCGTCCACGCGGGCGCAACGCCCGAGGTCGGGGTGCTGCCCGTGACGCTGACCGACGAGGGCGCTGCGGATGCGGTGCTCTCCGGCCTGCCGCGCGAGCTGCCGACGCTCCAATGGCACGGCGACACCTTCGACCTGCCCGACGGGGCGGTGCGCCTGGCCGGATCGGCGGCCTATCCCAATCAGGCATTTCGCTGGGGCAGAGCGGCCTACGGCGTCCAGTTCCACCTGGAGGTGACGGGCGGCATGGCCCGCGAATGGGCGCAGGTGCCGGCGTATGTCGACTCGCTGGAGCGGACGCTGGGCCCGGGCTCGGCCGAGCAGCTGTTCGCCGATTTCGATGCCGCCTCGGCCACGATGCAGGATCACGCGCGGGCCATGTTCGAGCGCTGGGTCGATGTCGCAAGCGCCGATCGATAACCGCTTCCTGGCGCTCCGGTCGGCCGCCCAGGAGGCGACCGACTTCGCGATGCCCGACGGCGCGGTCCGCCGCTTCATCGAGATGCGCGACGCCGGTCAGGAGGAGCCGGAGATCGCCCGTGAGCTGGACGTCGACGCCGACGTCGTCCGCCAGCTGGTGCGGGCCGACGAGTCGCAGGCGGTCGCCCACCGGATCGCGATCGGGGAGCTCGAGATGTACCCGGCGCCGGAGCCGGGCCAGCAGGTGGTGGACGCACGCAGCGGCAGCTCTGCGGTGCCGATCGCCGTGCTGATGATCGTGCTGCTGGGCGTGATTGCGTACGCGCTGCTGCGCTGACCCGCCACCGCGTTGGCGAAGGCGCGTGGTGAAGCGGGGCGGGGTCAGACCCCGTTCGGGGTCAGACCCCCACCTCAGCCGGTGGTCGCGCTGTTCCCCATCGCCATCGCGTGCAGATCGAGCGCCTTGTCCAGGGTCGCGTCGTCCACGCCGTGCTCCCTGGCCACCTCGCGGAGTGTCCGGCCGGAGGCAGCGGCGTCCTTGACGATCGCCGTGGCCCGGTCGTAGCCGATGTACGGATTGAGCGCGGTCGCCATCGCCAGGGTTGCCTCGCCGTTTCGCTCGCACACCTCGCGGTTGGCCTCGATGCCGGCCACGCACTTCTCGGCGAACAGCCGGCAGGTGGACGAGAGCAGCGCGATCGACTGAAGCAGGTTTCTCGCCATCAGCGGGATCTGGACGTTCAGTTCGAACGTGCCCTGCATGCCGGCCACGGTGATCGCGGCGTCATTTCCGATCACCTGAGCGGACACCTGGCAGACGACCTCCGGGATCACCGGGTTGACCTTGCCGGGCATGATCGAGCTGCCCTTCTGCAGCTCCGGGATGAAGATCTCGGCCAGCCCCGCGCGCGGCCCAGAGCCCATCCAGCGCAGGTCGTTGGCGATCTTGGCCAGCGAGACGGCCAGGCCCTTGAGCGCGGATGACGCCTCGACCAGGCCGTCGCGGTTTGCCTGCGCCTCGAACGGATCGGCCGGCGGCAGGATGCGCAGACCGGTGTCCGACGAGAGCAACTCGCGCACGCGCGCGGCGAACTTGGGGTGCGTGTTGAGGCCGTTTCCGACCGCCGTGCCCCCCAGCGGGATCTTGCCCAGCCGCTCGAGCGTGCCCTCGACGCGTGCGCGGCCCTCGCGCACCTGCGCGGCGTAGCCGCCGAACTCCTGGCCGAGCGTGACCGGCACCGCGTCCATCAGGTGCGTGCGGCCGGCCTTGACCACGTCGTGGAATTCCTCGGCCTTGGCCGCCAGGGCATCACCCAGCAGCTCGAGCGCAGGCAGCAGCTCGTGCACGGTGCGGTCGAGCGCGGCCAGGTGCACCGCGGACGGGAAGACGTCGTTGGAGGACTGGCCCATGTTGACGTGGTCGTTGGGATGCACGCCCTCGCCGGCCAGCGTCGCTATCACCTCATTGGCGTTCATGTTGGACGATGTGCCCGAGCCGGTCTGGAAGACGTCGATCGGGAACTGGTCGTCGTGCGAGCCCGAGCCGACCTGATCGGCGGCGGTAGCGATCCGCTCCGCCAGCGAGTGGTCGAGCAGCCCCAGCTCGGCGTTGACGCGAGCGGCGGCGGCCTTGATCCGCCCCAGCCAGTGCACCACGGCAGCCGGAATCGTCTCGCCCGACACAGGGAAGTTGTCGACCGCCTTGCGAGTCTCCCCGCCCCATAGCTCTGCCATGTCCGTCGCGCTCCTCACATCAGGTCTGAATGAATGCCGGGATGCCAGCTTAGCCATCGGTACACTGCTGCCGCTCCGGCGAGCGGCCCGGATGCGCGCCGACCATGCTGTTCAATAGCCACGAGTTCATCTTCGCGTTCCTGCCGTTCGTGCTGGTGGGTTGGTACCTGCTTCGGCCGCCGACCGTGAGGCTGGCCTTCCTGACGCTCTGCTCCTGGTTCTTCTACGCCTGGTGGGACTGGCGGTTCCTGCCGCTGATGATCTCGTCCACCACCGTCGACTACGTCGCCGGGCGGCTGCTGGTTTCGACCGACGACGAGCGGCGGCGAAAGGCGGTGCTGATCGCCGCGCTCAGCTTCAACCTGGCGCTGCTGGGCTACTTCAAGTACGCCGGCTTCTTCCTCGACTCCCTGAACGGCGTGGGAAGCGCGCTCGGCGCCGGCCACCCGTTCCGGACGCTCGACATCGTGCTGCCGATCGGCATCTCGTTCTACACGTTCAACTCCATGAGCTACACGATCGACATCTTCCGGCGG
>JAWVDZ010000092.1:0-3271 GCA_033856955.1 Gaiellales bacterium | reverse complement strand
AAGACGCGACATCGCCTCATGCGCCAGGCGCCGCGAGGCATTTCGTTAGAGCTTCTTAAGCCGGCTCTATCCGGCAGGCGAAGCAGCCGGCGCCGGCAAAGTGAACGTGGAGATAGGCGGTGTCCGGGATCGCCAGCAGCCGCTCGGCAACCGGTTCGAGATCCGCGCCCTGCACCACCTCGGTGCCGATCATCATGTGCGCGCGGTCGAACGCGCGCACCGAGAGCAGACGCGTGCGAAGGATCTCGGGCACCTCGCCGCCCGCGCGGTAGCCCTCGCAGGCGTCGCGGTGCAGGTAGATCGGCCCCGGGGCGGCATATGGGCTGGGAGTCGTGACAGGCTGGGCGCTCAGCAGCAGCACGCCCTCGCCGGCCTCGGCATCGCGCAGACAGCATCGCACGGGGTAGGGGCCGTCACCGCCCTCGACTACGGCGACGGCGCGGCCGTGATGGAGCGCTTCGCGGCGGGCGTCGTCGGCCAGGGTGGGGGGAAGGGCGTGGAACGTGAAGGCGGACATCGGGCACTCCTCTCGTGGTGTCGGGAGGAGAACGCCGCCGCCCCCGGCAGCGTGAGATCGGCTTTCCGGAGGGTGCGAGGGCGGAAGGGAGCGGCGGGACGGCGCACCGCCCCGCCGCCCAGGACGCTTACGCGCGCACCGCCCCACCGGCGTGCACGATGACCTCGCCGGCCGAGATGTCCGGCGCCGTCTGTGCGAGGTTGGGAAGGTTCTCACGGATCCAGTTGCCCGCGATCTGGGTGGACTCGTCCGTGCCCGCCTGGTCGTCGCAGACGGTGATGCTGGCGCAACCGTCCTCGGTGCGGATGAGGTCGTAGCTGCGGAGGCCATGCACCTGCGACATCAGGCTCTCCACCTCGTCAGTGCGCGCGGCCAGTTGATCGGCGAGCTCGCGACTCGCGTAGCGCCTTATCGTTGCGTGCATCGAGCAACTCCTTCGTGCCCGCGAAGGCCGGTGCCGGGCATGGGACAGAGCCGGCTCGCTCAACCTACGCCTCGCCCGCCGGGGAGTCAAACGCCCGGTGTGGTCACCCCGACCGGGTATCTTGCGCGTGGCCGGTGGTCGCACGGCCGCTGCTTTCAAGTCTCTGGGGGTGCGGTGAGTTACGCGATCTACGTCGGCAAGAACTTCTCGGCCGATGGCCACGCCTTTCTGGCGGGGTACGGCGATGAACCCTCCAGCCACTGGCTGGAACTGGTGCCGCGGTGCCACCACCAGGAAGGCTCGACGATCGATGTCGGAGTCACCCCGCAGGCTGCGGTGCCCGGGCTCAGGTCGACCATCCCGCAGGTCTCGGAGACCGCCCGGCATCTGAGAGTCGACTATTCGTACTACCTGGGCACACCCGCTCCTCTCACCAACGGTGGGTTGAACGAGCACGGCGTCGCCGTCCGCGACGTCTGGTCGCCGAGCAGCGCCAGGCTCCAGGCGTTGACACCAGTCGATCAGACAGGGCCCAACTACAGCGATCTTGCGCGGCTGGTTCTGGAACGGGCGCGGTCGGCACGCGAAGGCGTGCGGCTGATCGGCGAGTTGATCGGCGAGCACGGTCACTCGACGTATGGCGGCAACTCTCATCTCATCGCCGACGAGCAGGAGGGATGGGTCGTGATCGAGTTCGCGGGAGGGCGCGGCCTGTGGGTGGCTGAGCGACTCGGCGACGAGTCGATCCGAGTGAGCCGGCCCGGATACATCCTCGACGTCCCGCCCGACTTCGCCACCCACGCCGACTTCATGGGCTCACCGAACCTGATCGAGTTCGCGGTCGAGAATGGCTGGCACGACGGCGACGGCCCGTTCAATGTCAACGCCGTCTACGGCGACGGAAGAGGGCGCTGGCCGGGAATGATTTGGATCGAAGATGCGCTCAGCGAGCGGGCGTCGGGGTCGGACGGGATCTCCTTCGCCGATGTGGCCTGGGCGGTTCGCACCGAGCGGCTGACCGGCGACCGAGCCGGATACGGCCAGATCGTGCCGCTGCGCGCCGAAGCGCACGCCGACCTGCGCGTGCTGTGGCACACGCCGGTCGGGGCGGTCGCAGCACCCTTCACGCCGTTCGTCCTGGGGGTCGAGTCGATCCCGCCCGAGTTTCGCCAGCATCGATACCTGACGGCCGGGGAGGAGGCACGATTCGTCGACGACTCCAACCCGGACGATCAGGTCTCCGTCGTTCACCAACGCGTCGAGGCCACCCGCTCGGCCGTTGTCATCTTCAAGCGGCTGCTCTACCTGCTCGCCGAGCACCACGAGACGTTCCTCCCCGAGGTGACCCCGGTCTGGGAGGCGCTTGAGAGGGAACTGGCAGAAGGTCTATCCGTGACGGTTGAGTCGGCGGCGGCGCTCATCTCCGCGGGCCGGAGCGACCTTGGGAAGGATCTCCTGACTCGGTTCTGCACGACCGAGGCGATCAGGTCGCTCGACCTGGGAGAAGCGATCCTGAACAGCATCGAGGCTCGCAGCCGGATCCTCTTCGGGCTCCGTGAAGACCGCCCCTGGCGAGGGCCGGCTCAACTCTGGTGAGGCGTAGATTGACCGTGATGGAGGCACCCAGGAGGACAACAACCATCGCGGTCGCCGCAGCGACGCTCGCCGTGGCCGCCGGCGCGCTGCTCGCAAGCGGGGGCGAACCGGCCGGACGTGACGCCGGACGAGCGCCCCGAGCGCAGACGTTGGCGCCGGTAACCGCCGTCTCGCAGGGTGTCGGGCTGCTGAGCGCCCAGAACGGGGCGATGCTGGCGTTCCTCTCGGGTTTGGTCGTGCCGCCGCCGGTGGAGGCGATCCACGTTGCGGGAAGCTTCTGGGGGTTTGAGTCCGACCCGCCGACGTTCGTTCAGATCCACCCGATCACGGGCGGAATCATGCGCCGGCTGCGGTCACCGATCGCCGATGTTGGCTTCTTCACCCTCCACGGCAACGAGCTGTGGATCACCGACGAGATCCGGGGAGACGTGACCGCGATCGACGTCAGGAACGGCCGCACGCTTCGCACGTTTCGCGGGCTGCCGGGCCGCGGCGGGTCGGCTGGGATCGCGGTGTCGCACGGCTCGCTGTGGGTGGCTCGGCCCGAGGCGGCCGGGGGCGACGGCATCCTGCTTCGGCTTGATCCCCGCACCGGGCGGGTCGAACATCTCTTTCGAGCGCTCCTGGGGACCTACGCGGTGTCCGCCGGGCCGGACGGCACGGTCTGGACGGGCGGTACGTTCGGAGGGGTGAACAGGATCGATCCGGCCACCAACAGGGTCGTCCGAGCCGTG
>JAWVDZ010000091.1:0-3336 GCA_033856955.1 Gaiellales bacterium | reverse complement strand
GGCGGAGCCGAACGAAGGCAGGTGCGGCGGAGCCGAACGAGGACAGGTGCGGCGGAGCAGAACGAGGACAGGTGCGGCGGAGCAGAATGGACGACGATGTACATGCCGCCGAAATTCGCCGTGTCCGACGACGATGTCGCGGATGCGCTGGCGCGCGCCGAGTTCGCGCACCTCGTCACCCACGCGCCATCTGGGCTGATGGTGACCCCGCTGCCGATGCTCTACGACGCCGAACGTCACTCCCTCGTCGGCCACGTGGCGAGAGCCAACACCCACTGGCACGCCGCCGGCGGGGAGTCCGTCGCGATCTTCGCCGGCCCACAGGCCTACGTCTCGCCGAGCCTGTATGCCACCAAGGCGGAAACCGGGAAGGTGGTGCCCACCTGGAACTACGACGTACTCGCCGCCTACGGCACGCTGATCGTCCACGACGATTCCGCGTGGGTGCTGGCCCTGGTCACCGCGCTGACCGACAGACACGAACGCGATCGACCCGAGCCGTGGCACGTCACCGACGCTCCCGAGTCATACGTCCGCGGTCAGGTGCAGGCGATCGTCGGGGTCGAGCTGGTGATCGATCGCATCGAGGCGAAGGCCAAGATGTCTCAGAACCAGACGGCGCGGAACCGCTCGGGTGTCGTCGCTGGGCTCGCCGACTCCGCGCCCGACGTCTCGATGCGGGTGGCCGAACTCGGCCGTGGCAACACGAACGCGAACGGCCTCGGAAAGCCGAGTCCCGACAGCCGGGCGCCGCGGACGGCGTCGGTACCGACGAACCGGAGCGCGCCCGACGACGGCTCGTAGCACGTCAACACCTCACCGGACAGCTCGACGAGCAGCACCCAGTGCCGAGGAACGACGCGGCCGACCAGCATCGCCACCGGCCAGCCGGCCTCGACGGCGCGCAGCACGTCGACGAGTCGATCGCGGCGCCCAAGGAGACCGGAGCACGGCCGCCAGCGATAGCGCACGCCGTACCGGGCGCCGTGCACGCTGATCGCGTTCGCGACGCCCATGGGCGTGGTGCCGAGCCTGCGCGGCCACAGCCAGTTGACGCCACGGTGGATTCGGCCTTGTTCGTCGTGAAACCAGCCAACGGCAGGCAATCGCGTCCGGTAGGCGGGATCGAGGAGCGCACCGGCCAGCACGGCGACGGCGGGCCCGCAGGTCACGCCGTCGCGCTGGCGAAGTTTCATGGCCGCGAGCGTCATCGCCACCAGGCTAGGTCGAATCGGGCCGGGACCGGGCGCGATCCGCCTACGCTGCGGCCATGCGTCTTTCCATACGGAACCAACTCACCGGGACCATCACCGAGGTCAACTTGGGCTCGGTGATGGCGACTGTCCGGGTGCGGCTCGACGGCAGCGATCAGATCGTGACGTCGTCGATCACCAAGGACGCGGCGGAAGACCTCGGACTGATCGCGGGCCAGCGGGCAACCGTGTTCGTCAAGTCCACCGAGGTGTCCATCGGCGTCGAGTAGAACACGCCGTTCCGAGGTATTGGTGAACATGTGTACACTCAACTCGCAGCCATTGGGGCACGAGCTCGCCGAGGAAGCCATGAATACGAGCAGCACGTGCGGTACCTCTGGTCACGCATACTCTCGTCTGGCAAAATTACCGGTCAGTAGGGTTCGCCGGACCGAGGTTCTCGACTACGAGGGGAGATGACGATGACGTCATACGCGCAGGGCACCGAGGGCGGCGGCGCCGCTCTCAATGAGATCATCGGGCTGTCCGTGGGTGGCCTGGTCGTTGGGGTCGCCCTGATCTGGATCGGCTACCTGCACCGGATGCGCAAGATCACCTGGCTGCACAACCTCGGGGAGTGGGCCGGTAACTAGTTCTACCGGCCGGCCTGGGTTGCGCTGCCCATTGCGCTGTTCATCACCACCATCATCACGGCACTGTTCGGCTTCATCTGGGACGTCAGTCTGCACATTGGCAAGGGGCGCGACCCCGGCCCGCTGGCGAATCCCGCGCACTACTTCATCCTGTTCGGCCTGTTCATCCTCTTCGTCGCGGGCTGCCTGGCGTGCGTGCTGCCCTACGAGAAGCCCGGACCGTCCGCCGTGCGGATCACCCGGCACTGGTACGCCCCGGTCGGCGGCATCCTCATGGCCGGCTGCGGTCTCTACGCGCTGGTCGGCTTCCCCCTCGACGACGTCTGGCACCGCATCTTCGGTCAGGACGTCACGCTGTGGGGGCCCACCCACCTCATGCTGATCGGCGGCGCGGGCTTCTCGACGCTGACCGCGCTGTTCCTCGAACACGAAGGCCGCCGGGCAGTCGGTGAGGACAAGCCGAAGGACGGCCCCGGCATCAAGTTCGTCCAGTACCTGGCATTCGGTGGCATCGTCATCGGCCTGTCGGTCTTCCAGGTGGAGTTCGACTTCGGGGTCATGCAGTTCCGCCAGGTGTTCGAGCCGATGCTCATCGCCGCCGCGGGGGCCTTCGCACTGGTGGCCGCACGGATCATGCTCGGCCGCGGTGCCGCCATCATCGCGGCGATCCTGGCGCTCGCGCTGCGCGGCCTGGTCGCTCTCATCGTCGGACCGATCCTGGGCGCCCCGATCAACTGGTTCGCCCTCTACCTGGGCGCCGCGCTGGTCGTCGAGGTGCTCGCGCTGACCCCGCTTCTCAGGAAGCCCCTGCTGTTCGGCCTCGTCAGCGGCATCGGCGTCGCCACCATCGGCCTATGGCTGGAATCCTTCTGGATCGACGCCGTGTACCGGTACTCCTGGCCGACGAGCATCTGGCCCGAGGCGCTGGCCATGGCCATCCCGGTGGCAGCGCTGGTCGGAGTGTGCGGCGCAATGGCCGGCATGGTGCTCACCAATCAGAAACTGCCGAGCCGGGCCATCGGCATCGGCATCGTGGCGCTTGCCGTGATCGCCATCGGTGGCGCCACCGCGAACGGCCTGCGCTACGACGTCCCACAGAACGCGACCGCGTCCTTCACCATGACCGAGGCCCCGAGCATCGGCGATCAACGCATGGCGACCGCTGACATTCGGATCAACCCGCCGGACCTGATCAGCGAGGACCCCAACTGGGTGTCGGTGCTGGGCTGGCAGGGCGGCCTGGCCAACCAGCGCGGCATCTTCGTCGACCATCTCGAGAAGGTCGGCCCCGGACACTATCGCTCGACCGCGCCGATGCCCGTCTCGGGCCAGTGGAAGACGCTGCTGCGGGTCCACGACGGCCGGATCCTGACCGCGGTTCCCATCTACCTGCACGGTGATCCCGGCATCGGAGCGCCGGAGGTGCCCGCTGAGGCGCAGATGACGCGGCCGTTC
Organism: Gaiellales bacterium; assembly: GCA_033856955.1. Taxonomy (GTDB): domain Bacteria; phylum Actinomycetota; class Thermoleophilia; order Gaiellales; family JAICJC01; genus JAICYJ01. Next base: position 35 of record JAWVDZ010000091.1, on the reverse strand, counting down.
GTCTCGGAGATCACCATCCTGCAGCGAGAGCGCAA
>JAWVDZ010000090.1:0-3114 GCA_033856955.1 Gaiellales bacterium | reverse complement strand
GCAGCCCGTCGCCGGAGAACCAGTTCCCGTGGCGGGCGCTGAACTTCGGCCAGTCGAGCACCTTGACCCGGTTGCGGTGGCGGCGGCCGGCGCGGCGCACGTTGTAGGCGTCCGAGCTCGTTCCGCCGCCCTCCTCGCGGGGCGCAACCAGGCCCAGCACGCGCTTGGGGCCTATCAGGTTCACCGCAGCCTCGATCTCGCCGCGGCTGATGGTCCAATTGGCGCCGAGTGCCATCACGACGAGATGGGGCAGCGAGTGCGAGCGCTTGCGCTGACGCAGGATGTCCATGCCCTCCGTCCACTGGCGGCAGCCGCGCGCGTTCGCCTGCATGCCGTGGTGGGCGATGTAGGGGACGGCGAACAGCATCGTCGAGTCGCCGATCACGAGCGGCGGGCGGTAGTTGTGATGCCAGCCGCGGGGATACGAGGAGGTCACGCCGCCGCAGTCGGCCTGGGCGGGAGCGGCGATCGCCATGAGGATCAGCGCGGAGAGTAGAACGGCGTAGAGCTTTCTCACGCCCGGCCACCATACCCTCCCGGGCCTTGCTCTTCCCCACGATTCAGTTCGCGATCTTCTTTCCGGTGGTGCTCGCCCTCAACTGGGCTCTGATGCCTCGCCAGCACGCCTGGAAGGGCTTCATCCTGATCGCCTCCTACGCGTTCTACGCGGCGGCGAACTGGCGTTTCTGCTTCCTGCTGGGCGCCATCACGGTCTGGAACCAGGCCGCGGCGCAGCTGATCCACCGGACCGAGGACGACCGCCGGCGCAAGTGGATCGTGGGCCTCGCGGTGGCCGGAAACCTGCTTGTCCTGGGCGTGTTCAAGTACTACTCGTTCTTCGCGGGAGACGTGGACCGGGTGCTCGACGCCGTGCGCCTGGGACTGCCGCTGCCGCTGCTCACGATCGCGCTGCCCGTGGGGGTCAGCTTCTTCACCTTCCAGGCGATCTCGTACACAGTCGACGTCCACCGGCGCGAGATCGAGCCCGCCTCGCTGATCGATGCCGCGGTGTACCTGAGCTTCTTCCCGCACCTCGTCGCCGGCCCGATCGTCCGGGCCCGCGAGTTCCTCCCGCAACTGAGGACGCCGCGCGACCCGAGCCGGGTTGCGGTGGGCGCGGGCATCTCGCTGATCGCGCTCGGCCTGATCAAGAAGGTGGCGGTGGCCGACTACCTGGCGCGCGTGGTGGTCGACCCGGTGTTCGCCGTGCCTCAGTCGTACTCGGCACCCGACGTCGCGCTGGCCGCGTATGCGTACACGGCGCAGATCTACTGCGACTTCTCGGGCTACACCGACATCGCGATCGGCCTGGCGCTGCTGCTCGGCTTCGTGTTCCCGCAGAACTTCGACCGCCCGTACCGCTCGCTCGGTATCCGCGAGTTCTGGCGTCGCTGGCACATGACGTTGTCGCGCTTCCTGCGCGACTTCCTCTACATCCCGCTGGGCGGCAACCGCGGGCCGCGCTGGTTCGTCTACCGCAACCTCATGCTCACGATGGTGCTCGGCGGCCTGTGGCACGGGGCGGCGTGGACGTTCGTGCTCTGGGGCGCGCTGCATGGCGCCGGGCTTTGCCTGGAGCACGCGTTCTCGAACCGCTGGGAGCGCGTCCCGAAGTGGGTGCGCTGGAGCATCACGTTCAACTTCGTCGTGCTCGCCTGGGTCTGCTTCCGATCGCAGTCGATCGGCGACGCGTGGACCTTCATCGAGCGCCTCTTCACGCCCGGGCCGGCCACGCTGTGGACGTTCACGCCGGTAGCGCTCGCCGCTGCCGTCATCGGCTTCCAACTGCTGCCGCCGCAGCCGCTCGAGGCCCTGCGGCTACGGTTCGAGCGGCTCAACCCCGTGCTCCTCGGCACCGCGCTGGCGCTCGTCATCCTGTTCGTCGGCGCAACGGTCCCGAGCCAGGGCGTGGCGCCTTTCATCTACTTCCGCTTCTGATGTCAACGGCACCCCCAGACCGCTCGCGCGAAAGCATCCACGAGGCCTACGACAGGCCGGGCGCCCGCGGCTTCAGTGCCCGCGACGCGCTCGTCTGCGTACTGCTGGCCGCACTGCTGCTGGCGCTGTTCGAGGGACCGTCGATACGCCGCGCCGGTGAGGAGATGAACCCCGGCATCCAGAGGACGATGGTGCTGGCTGTGGGCAAGCCGTTCGGCTGGGTCGGCGACCGCCTGGGCCTGGCGCGCATCTCGCACGACGCGACCTCGTGGCTGTCGCCGGACAAGAGCCTGGGCGACCGCGCCGGGTTCGCCAACACGCCGTCGTCCGCGGGCTCGGCCCAGCTGCCGCCCGTCACGCCCGACGCCTTCGACCCGGTCACGCTGGGCGGCAAGCCGTTGCCGCACCGGCAGCTCGCGACCGTGCTCGTGACCGGTGACTCGATGGCCACGCCGCTCGACAGCGAGATGGCCAAGCGCCTCGCCGGGCGCAAGGGGGTCAAGGTCATCCGCGAGCCGCATCTGGGAACCGGGATCTCGAAGAGCCTCTTGGTCGACTGGGCGAAGCTCTCCGCGCAGCAGGCGGCCGACGAGAAACCGGACGCAGTGGTCGTGTTCATCGGCGCGAACGAGGGCTTCCCGATGCCCGGCCCGGGTGGCAAGAAGGTTGACTGCTGCGGGCCGGCGTACGCGGCCATCTACGCGAACCGGGTGCGGCGGATGATGGACATCTACCGCCAGAAGGGGGCGGCGCGCGTCTACTGGCTGACGCTGCCGACACCGCGCGGCAAGGATCGCCAGGACGTGGCACGCGCGGTCAACGCCGCGATCGCCGTTGCCGCCGAGCCCCTGCGCTCGCAGGTGCGCGTGTTCGACACCGTGCCGATCTTCACTCCTGGAGCGAAGTACCGCGATGCGATGGGCGGCACGATCGTGCGCCAAGCGGACGGGATCCACCTGAACGAGGCGGGCGCGAAGATCGCGGCCGACCGGGTGATCGCGCTGATCCAGCGCGATTTCGGGCCCTGACGGCTAGGTGTTCTGCGTGTAGGTGAAGCTGACCGCGCGCGACCCGGCCGTGCACTTCACCTTGGCGTCGTACTGCGTCTTGCTCGAGTCGAGCACGGTCTGGGTGCACCTGTAGCCGGACACACGCTTCTTGCACGTCCGATGGCCC
>JAWVDZ010000089.1:0-6188 GCA_033856955.1 Gaiellales bacterium | reverse complement strand
GGCGGCGCGAGTCGTGCAGCAGCATCAGGGCCAGCAGTGCGACCGCCTCGACCTCATCGGGCATCAGCGCCGTCAGCACTCTGCACAGCCTGATCGCCTCAGCCGCGATGTCGTCGCGCCGCAGCTCGTCGCCGGCGGTGGCAACGTAGCCCTCGTTGAAGACGAGATAGATCACCGACAGCACGATCGCCAGCCGGTCCGGCACGTCCTGGTCGAGTGGCATCCGGAACGGCACCCCAGCCACCCGCAGCTTGCGCTTGGCCCGCACAAGCCGCTGCGCGACCGCCGGCTCGGACGAGAGCAGCGCGCGGGCGATCTCGGGCACGGTCAGCCCGGCCACCAGCCGCAGCGTCAACGCCACCTGCGCCTCGGGCGCGAGCGCTGGGTGACAGCAGGTGAACATCAGCCGCAGCCGCTCGTCGGGGATGGCGTCATCTTCGGCGTTGTCGTACGGCGACATCTCAACCTCCACCCGCCTGGCGAGCTCCTCGGTGTGTGCGTGCAGCGCCCGCCTGCGGCGCAGCCGGTCGATGGCGCGGTTGCGCGCCACCGTCACGATCCACGCCCGCGGGTTGTCGGGCACGCCGTCCACCGGCCAGCGGGCGACGGCTGTGGCGTATGCGTCCTGGACCGCGTCCTCGGCGAGATCGATGTCGCCGAGGACGCGGGTGACGAGGGCCACGGCGCGGCCGAACTCGGTCCGGAAGACGAGGCCGACCGCGTCCGTGGCGCCGGTCACGTGCGCGCGGGCGTCTGCATGATCGGGCGCACCTCGATCGAGCCGAAGCGGGCGCTGGGACAGCGGCCGGCGTGCGCCAGCGCATCGTCCAGCGACTCGCACTCGATCACGTAGTAGCCGCCCAGCACCTCGCGCGTCTCGGCGAACGGGCCGTCGGTGATCAGCTGCCGGCCATCGCGCTGCCGCACCGTGGTGGCGGTCTGCGTCGACTCGAGCGGCGCGCCCTCCACGTACACACCCGCGTGCCGCAGGCTCTCGGTATAGCCGAGGTACTCGCCCATCATCGCGTTGCGATCCCCCTCCGACAGCTCCTGCCACACGTTGGGATCGTCATAGATCAACAGCATGTACTGCACTGCGCCCTCCTGTCGGGACCGAAACGGCGGTGATTCGCCTGTGATCCTATGACGATCGCGGCGGGAGGGAATCGACACCCTCCGCTGCATGTGCGATTCTGCGGCCGTGAATGCGGCGGTCGAACACGGCGCGGTGTGGATGCGCGCCCTGGAGCTGAGGGATGCGCTGCTGGCCGGCGACGCCGTCGCGATCGAGGCCATCAGCGACCCTGAGTTCTGGGAGCGGGCGGGTCGAGACGAGCTGCTGGCCCTGATCCCGCACGTCACATCGGCCACCGCATTGGGGGTGCTGGGCCGGCGCAGCCTGCTGCTCGTGACGGCGCCGGGTGCGCGCCAGCCCAAGGCCTCGCTGGAGCAGCTGTGGGCGCTCGTGGACGACCGCCTCCTGCTCGAGGACGAGCGCCTGTTCACGCTCGTCGACCGCGCCGAGGTCGAGGCGTCCGGCGACATGCAGCGGCTGGAGCGGCTGCGCACCAAGCTCGAAGCCCAGGACGCCGCGCTGGTCTACGCCGCAGCTCTGGCTCGCCACGACGTGGCGGCGGTGACCGCGATGTGGTCGCCCGCTTACGCTGCCGGCCACGGCGAGGATGTGCAGCCCCAGATCGCCGCCGTGCGGCGGGCCGAGCTGATCGGCAGCGTCGGGCCGCGCACGCTGGTGTGGCTGGTGATGGAGGACGGCGAGCAGACCGTGGAGCTGCTGTGGCGGCGCCACGACGCCCGGCTGCTGATCGAGGGTGCGCGCACGTTCACGCCGGGGTCGCCGTGAGCGCCCTTCCGGAGCTGCCCGAGCTGCAGCTGGACGCACCACGCGAGGAGGTGCTTCAGCAGGCTGCGCGGCTGATCGTGGCTGGGTGGAGCAGCTTCGACGCCGCCCGCCCGGGCCAGCCCAGGGTGGACGACCATGTCAGGGAGATGCTGCGCGAGGGGCTGCCCGACCAGGCGGTGCCGGTGGCGGACGCGCTGGCCGAAGCGGCCCAGATCCTGGACGAGAGCATCGCCCAGCCACGGCCGCGCTACTTCGCGTTCGTCGGCTCCTCCGGCCTTCCCATCGGCGTCGTGGGAGACGCCCTGGCATCCTGCTTCGACATCAACCTGGCCGTATACGCGGGCGCCGCCAGCGAGATCGAGGAGCAGGCGGTGCGCTGGGTCGGCGAGCTGATCGGGTTCCCGGTGGGCGGCGGCGCGTTCACCAGCGGCGGCACGATCAGCAACCTGACGGCGCTGGCGGCGGCCCGCGAGCGCGCCCTTCCGGGTGCTCGCGAACACGGCCTGAGCGGCATGCGGCCGGCCGTGTACTGCTCCCAGGAGGCCCACTACTCGGTGATGCGCGCAGTCGAGCTGCTCGGCATCGGCGCCCGCAGCGTGAGAGCGCTCGCGATCGACGAGCACCGGCGGCTGCGGGCGGGCGCCGTCGCCGAGGCGATCGACAGAGACCGCGCGGACGGGATCACGCCGGTGGCGGTCGTCGCCACTGCGGGCACCACGCTCACCGGCGCGATCGACCCGATCGACGAGCTGGCCGATGTCTGTGGCCGGCGCGGCGTGTGGCTGCACGTGGATGGTGCCTATGGTGTCGCCGCAGCCGCGGTTCCGCGCATGAGCCGGAGCTTCGCCGGCCTCGATCGCGCCGACTCGGTCTCGCTCGACGCCCACAAGTGGCTCTACCTGCCCAAGGCCTGCGGGGTGATCGCGGTGCGCCGCCGGGAGGATCTGCACCACTCGTTCGCACACGACGAGGGCTACATGCCGCACGAGCGCGACGAGCCGCACGCCGTGGACGTGACGCTCGAGTACTCGCGACCGTTCCGGGCGCTCAAGCTGTGGCTGGCCTTCCGGGTGCATGGCGCCGAGGCGTTCCGGCGGGCGATCGACCGCAACCTGCGCCAGGCCGCCCTGCTGTACGCCGAGGTCGGGCTGCATCCCGACCTCGAACCGCTGGCGCCGCCGCAGCTCTCGATCGTGCCCTTCCGGCACGTGCCGGAAGGCGTCGCCGACCTGGACGATCACAACGCCCGCCTCGGCCGCGAGCTGCAGCGCGATGCGCGCGTCTACGTGGCGCCGGCCGTGATCGACGGCCACGTGTACCTGCGGCCCTGCATCGTCAACTTCCGCACCAGCGACGCCGACGTGCAGGCGCTGGTCGAGATCGCCCGTGAGGTGGGAAACCGCCTGGCGAAGGAGCGCTGAGGCTCAAGCGGAAGCCGCTCGCTGCCGACTGCTGTTGGCATGAGAGCACTTGTCGGCATCATCATCGCGCTGGCCGCGGCCGCGCTGTTCCTGGGGGCGGGCGGCCCCGAGCTGAAGGGCCACGTCGGCCTGCTGGCCGCCGCACTGGGCGGCGCCGCGATCGCGTGGCGCGGACTCCTCGGTCCCAGCTAGGCGACCGCCAATGGCGCAGCGAAGGGTTCGCCGCCGACGGCTCCGTCGGCGCGCAGCCGCGTGATCTCGTGCTCCGAGTAGCCGAGCTCGGCCAGCACCTCGTCGGTGCACGCGCCCAGCTCAAGGCCGGCGTGGCGGATCCGCCCGGGGGTGAGCGACATGCGCGGATGCACGTCGAGCTGCAGGATCGGCTCGCCTCCGGCCGGGCTCTCCACCTCGACGAAGCATTCGCGCTCGACGACGTGGCGATCGTTCACCAGCGCCTCGGCGTCGTAGACGGGGCCGACGGCGGCGCCGGCGGCCGAGAACGTCTCGATCGCCTCGGTGACCGTGTGGCCGCTCGTCCAGCCGGTGATGATCCGGTCGAGCAGCTCGACGTTCTCGATCCGCGCCCGTCCCGTCGTGAAGCGGGGGTCGCTGCGAAGATCGCGGCGGCCGATCGCGTCGAACACACGCAGCGCGACCTGGTTTGCCGAGCCTGACAGCACGATGTGGCCGTCCGAACACCGGTAGATGTTGCGGGGCGCCGAGAAGCAGAGCCGCGATCCGATCCGTCCGTCCGACTGGCCGGTGCGGTGATAGATGGCGGGGCCTGGTCCCACCATGTCCACCAGCGACTCGAGCAGGCTGATGTCGATCACCTGGCCGAGACCGGTGTGGTCGCGGTGCCGCAGCGCCGCCAGCACGGCGAAGGCGCCGCGCATTCCCGTGACCTCGTCGGCGAGCGCGATCGGCGGCAGCGTGGGCGGGCCGTCCGGCTGTCCGGTGGTGTGGGCGAGCGTGGACATCGCCTCGGCCATCGTGCCGAAGCCCGCCCGGTCGGAGTAGGGACCGCTCTGGCCGTAGCCGGTGACGCGCAGCACCACCAGCCCGGGGTTCTCGGCCAGCAGCACCGTCTCGGGGTCGAGGCCGAGCCGCTCCATCGCGCCGGGCCGGAAGTTCTCCACCAGCACGTCGGCCTCGCGCACCAGCCGCAGCAGCACCTCGCGGCCGCCCTCGGCCTTCAGGTCGAGCTCGATCGGCCGCTTGTTGCGGCCCACCTGACGCCAGTAGAAGCTGTCCTCGCCGTCCGCCTCTCCCAGGTGGCGGGCGCCGTCACCGCCCTGCGGCCGCTCGATCTTGATCACGTCGGCGCCGAAGTCGGCCAGGTGGCGGCAAGCCGCCGGCCCGGCGAAGATCGTCGCCAGGTCGAGAACAAGCAGTCCGGCCAGGGGGCCGTCGCTGTGAGAGGTCAAGGAAGTTCCTTCCGTCGGTGGCGGTCAGGAATCTTCCAGCACAACGGCGAAGTTATCCATGAAGAACATGGCGTGAGACTTCACCTATTGATTATTTATCTCAGCTGAGCGTGGCGCGAAATGCGTAGGTGCGGCCGTCGTCGAGCGGGATGCCCTGGCAGGCGAGCGCGGTGTGCTGGAAGCATTGATATCGCTGGCTTGCGTTGCTCATCACCACCACGACGTTCTTGATCGTGCCCCGCCCGAAGGCCACCCGCAGCTGGCCCGCACCGGCGCTGTTCAGCACGAATCGCTTCATCGTCACGGCGCCGGCCGTGGTTGTGATGATCAGCCGCGCCTCGGGGCCGTAGCCGATGATCGGCCCGTCCACCTGCACCGTGACGTGGCCGCTGGTGGAGGCGGTCGAGCCTGGTACCAGTGCCGCGTAGACGCTGGTCAGGTGCTTGAGCTTGACCGTCAGCCAGCCGGTGGTGCGGTGGCTCGCGCCGAGTGCGAACGAGCCCGAGAGCGGCGCGACCGGATAGGCGGCGCCCTCCGAGTAGCGCTTGGATGGGATCCGGTTCCAGACCGCGAAGTCGCCGTAGGCCGTGCGCAGCTTCTGGCCGCGGGCGGCGAGCGCATTCTTGGCCGCCTGCAGCGAGTACTGGTCGGGCCCGGCGACCATGTCGCCCTTGGTGGTGCCGCTGCCGTCCGCCAGCTCCCAGATGTCGCGGACGATCGTGGGGTCGCCCAGCGACTCGGAGAGGAACCGCCACCAGATCCACTCGCCGTACTGGAAGCAGCACTGCGAGCCCTTGTCGAGCGGGACGCCCGGCTGGTGCAGCTGGCTGTCCACCAGGTACTGCCGGTTGTCGTTGATCGAGGTGTAGACCTGGTCCTCCATCCAGGTGGCGGTGCCTTCGATCATCCACGTGTCGTCGAAGAAGTCGTACGCCGCCTGCACCGCGTGGAAGAACTCGTGCGCAGCGGTCACCTGCAGGTTCTGGACGGGCGTGTGGTTGCTGAAGATGGCCTCGGTGTAGTTATTGTCGAGCACGCAGTAGGCCGAGCCGTCGTAGAACTGATAGGTCGAGTTGGTGTCGACCAGGTCGGGGTCATCAGTGGTGCAGTAGCCGTACAGCTGCTGCGAGCCGAGGTTCGAGATGTAGACGTCGAGCTTCCCGTTGCCGCCGTCGTTCGCGGAGGTGGAGTCGTCGAGTGGCGCCTGGTAGCCCATGTTCGTGACCTCGACCGTCCAGACGTGCTCCAGCGTCAAGAGCGTCCTGTCGACCCAGTCGGGGATGCCGTTGGCGGGTGTGGTGTCGGTGGCGGCGGGGGCGTCGGCCGTCGTCGAGACCCAGTGCACGCACACGTCCGTCCCGCAGTCGGGTGAGCCCACGGCCTCCGTGGTCCCCCAGCCGTTTCCCAGCGGATCTGAGCCGCCGTCGGACGGCCGGCCAAGGATGCGGCGCGCCGTCACCCGATCGGCGGGCGAGAGAT
>JAWVDZ010000088.1:0-6407 GCA_033856955.1 Gaiellales bacterium | reverse complement strand
GTTGCATATCGCGACGTGCGGTAGACCCGGATCCCCCGAACGGGGGTGGGAGCTTTGGGCGTCTCGGCGGAAACTTAGATGTGCCCCCGTCCATCCGTCCCGCTCCACGGTTCCGAGAGGACCCCTTGCCCGACCGCTCCAGTCCGGCGCCCCAGCACGCTGATCGTCTGGCGTCATACCAGACCCTGCTGGGAATCTCGCGCATGCTGCTCGGCTCCGCCAGCCTCGATGAGCTGCTGGACCGGATCACCACGGAGCTGAAGCGGCTGGTTCCCTACGACGTGCTCACCCTGTACCAGGTGGACGACGTCCATCGCATGCTGGTGCCGATGCACTCGGTGGATATGTACGCGGAGCAGATCCTCGACTCGCCGCTCGCCATGGGGCAGGGGCTGACCGGGTGGGTGGTCGATCACGGCATCGCGCAAAACGTGCCGCAGGCGCAGCTCGACCCGCGCATCCAGATCGTGCCCGGTACCGAGAGCGAGCCGGAGGCAATCGCTGTCGTGCCGCTGATGGTGCGCGAACAGCCGATCGGCACGCTCAACGTCTACCGGCTGGGCGAGGACGTCGGCTTCGACGACCACGAGTTCGAGCTGATCTGCCACTTCGCCGACCTGGCCGCGCTGGCGCTCGACAACACGCAGAACCGCGAGCAACTGGTGCGCGAGGCGCAGACCGACTGGCTGACCGGGCTGTACAACCATCGCTCGTTCCACGAGCGCGTGCGCGACGAGGTGGAGCGGGCGAACCGATACCGCCGGCAGCTGGCGCTGGTGACGTTCGACCTCGACGACTTCAAGCTGCTGAACGACGTCCACGGACACCAGGAGGGCGACGTGGTGCTGCAGCGGGTTGCGGCCGCCGCGGCCGAGACGCTGCGCGTGACCGACTCGGCCTTCCGGGTCGGTGGCGAGGAATTCGCGATCCTGCTGCCCGAGACGAGCAAGCGGGCGGCCAAGGCTGCCGCCGATCGTCTCTGCGCGCGCGTGCGGGCGCTGCCCGGCGTCCGGCCCGTGACCGTCTCGTGCGGCGTGGCGTCTTTCCCGGGCGATGCGAAGAACCCGACCGAGCTGCTGTCGGCCGCCGATGCCGCGCTGTATGCGGCCAAGGAGCGGGGCAAGGACCGCGCGGCCAGCTACTCGACCGCCGTTCGCGCGCAGCGCGCCGGCCGTCGGTCCAACGTGGGGCGCAAGGCTGAGCTCGAATCGCTGACGCAGATCCGCCTGCTCGGCGGGCTGGCCGGGAAGCTCAACCGGCTGAACGACGTGTGGCAGATCGCCGAGACGATCGTCACCGAGCTGCGCACGATGATCGACTACCACAACGCCCGCGTGTACCTGCTGGCCGACGACCATCGCACGCTTGAGCCGATCGCGTTCGCGGGGCTGCTGTCGGAGTACGCCGGCGAGACGTTCGACGCGCTGCGCTGCGACATGGGGGAGGGCATCACGGGCACCGCCGCACAGCGCGGACAGACGCTCTGCATCGCCGACGCGCAGCACTGCGAGTTCGCCGAGGACATCGAGGGCAGCGCCGAGATCGACGAGTCGATCCTGGCCGTGCCGCTGCGCTACGAGCGCCGCACGATCGGCGTGATCGTGCTCAGCAAGCTCGGCCTCGATCAGTTCTCGACGCTCTCGGTGCGGCTGCTCGAGCTGCTGGCCGCCCAGGCCGCGGTCGCCTTCGAGAACGCCCGGCTGCTGGAGGCCGAGCGGCGCTCGGTGGCGATCTCCAAGGCGCTGCTCGAGATCGCGACGATCGCAGCCGCCGATCCCTCGGTGTCCGTCGTCGCCTCGCACGTTGCCCGCGCGGCTCGCGACCTGACCGGCTCGGCGGCGGCCGCGATCGTGGCTCGCGATCGCGGTGAGGACGGCCGCCACCGCGTGCTCGCATGCCACGGCGATGAGGCCGTCCGCTCAGTTGCGCTCGCCGCCGTGCACGCCGGCCATCCGTTCAGCGACGAGGTCGAGGTGATCGGGCTGGCCGACCTCCCCGCGCTCTCGCTGTCGGCGTCTGAGTCCGCGGCCGTGGCTGCCCTGGTGCCGGTCAACGGCGCGCTGCTGGTGGTGCTGTGCAGCTCGTTCTCTGACCGCGCGGTGGGCACGATCGCCGCCATCGCCGGACAGGGCTCGCTGGCGCTACGCAGCGCCGAGCTGCTCGCGGTGCGAGAAACGCCGCCCGTAGCGATCTAGGAGATCTTGAGGGAAGGCGACGAGCGGAATCGAACCGCTGTACGAGGCTTTGCAGGCCTCTGCCTAACCACTCGGCCACGTCGCCCGACCGCCAAGGCTACCAGCGGCCAGCGGGTTCAGGCTGCGGACGCGGTTGCCGATGAGACGTCCATGAAGCGCTCCGCTCCGTCATCTCGCATCGAAACGCTACGCAAGGTCCGCCGCGGCGCCGACACGATCGAGGTGCGCGTGATCACCTATCCCAAGACGCCTCCGGCCGCCAACAAGCGGCCACCGAACGACGTCTGACCCGCGTGTCGACGAGCGGGCGGCTCAGCCGCCGCTGAAGCTCTTCATCAGGTTCAGCGCGGCGGGGCCGAGTGCGACCACGAACATCGAGGGGAAGATGAAGATCACGGTCGGGAACAGCATCTTGACTGGGGCCTTCATCGCCTTCTCCTCGGCCGCCAGCTGCCGGCGAAGACGCATGTCCTGGGACTGCACGCGCAGGATGCGCGAGAGCGAGATGCCGAGCTGGTCGGCCTGGACGATGGCGCGTGCGAACTGGGCCACCTCGGCGGCCTCGACGCGCTTCGACAGGTTCTTGAGGGCAGCCGAGCGGCTCTGGCCGATCCGCATCTCGTGCAGCACCAGGCCGAACTCGTCGACCAGCGGACCCTCCATGCGCTCGTTCAGCTTCACCAGCGCCTGGTCGAAGCCGAGCCCGGCCTCCACCGACACGCAGAGCAGGTCGAGCACGTTCGGCAGCTCCGCCCGCATCCGGTCCTTGCGGCCGCGAATGCGGTTGTTGATCACGAAGTCGGGGGCGATGAAGCCGATCGCCGCACCCATCATCGCGATCAGGAACCCGAACGCCGGCGCCATCGCGCCGGTGACCGTGACGAACAGGCCGAACAGGATGAACACGCCACCCAGACCCGCCTTCAGCGCCAGGTAGGCCTGCGGCGAGAGCGAACGCGCCAGCCCGGCCGACAGCAGCTTGTTCGCCACCTGGTCGGGGTTGGTCTTGGGCATCAGCCGCATGGTGACCGAGGCCAGCCGCGCGGCCATGGGGCCGAGCAGCCGGTCGTTCACGCTGCGGCGCGTCTCCAGCTCGCGCTGGTTGCGGGTGCCGTAACGCTTGGCGCGCCGCACCGACAGCGCGACCTCGCGCTGACGGACGGTGAGCCCGGTGAGCAGCACGTAGACGGCGCAGCAGAAGAATCCGATTCCGAGGACGATCAACATGCAGCTACTCCTTGAACGAGACGATCTTGCGGATGATGACCGACCCGATGCCCATCATCACCAGCGAGCCGACGATCATGATCTTGCCGATGGCGGTGGTGAACAGGATGGACATGTACGACGGGTTGAGCGCGAAGATGGCGAGACCCATCAGGAACGGCATGGCGACCAGGACGTAGGCCGACATGCGGCCCTGAGCGGTCAGCGCCTTGACCTTCTTCTCGAACTGCTGGCGCTGTCGCACCGTGTCCGAGACCATGTCGAGGATGTCGGCGAGGCTGCCGCCGACCGTGCGCTGGATGTTCACGGCCATCACGACGAAGCCGAAGTTGTACGAGTTCATGCGCTCGGCCATCGCCTGCAGCGCCTGCTCGGAGGGTGCTCCCAGCTGGATCTCGGCAACCACCCGCGAGAACTCCTTGGCGGTCGGCTCGGCGCCCTCCTGGACGGCGCTCTGCACGGCCTGGTTGAACGCGTGGCCGGCCTTCAGCGAGGCGGCCATCGTGATCAGCGTCTCGGGGAGCTGGTTCTCGAACAGGTTCAGCCGCTTCTTCGCCTTCATGCGGACGAACAGCACCGGCAGCACGCCGCCGATCGCGACCGCGGCGAGGGCGAACAGCCCGCGCTTGCCCAGCACCACCGACGTCACCAGACCCAGCACGAGCGCGCTGCCCATCTGGATGTAGAACAGCTCGGCCGTGCGCAGCGGCAGGTCGGCCTGCTCCAGCGTCGAGGACATGCGCTTCCAGAAGTTCATCGATCCGATGATGCGCTCGGTGGCGATGAACAGCTGGTGCAGCAGGCTGAGCCGTGTCGGATCGGAGGCGTCGGCCTCGAGCTCGGCCCGCTTCTTCTGGTCGGTGTAGGGCGCGATCCGCTTGTTGAGGACCACGCTCGGCTTGGCGGACAGGATCAGCGCCATCGCCAGCAGAACGAACAGGCCGACCGAGATCGCCAGCACCATGCGTCCCACGGCGCCCTGGGGAAGCTTGAGACCGCCGCCGCTGCTGCTCGGCGGAGCCAGCTGACCCGGTGCGGTGAGCGACTGCTCGACCGTGCCGAGGCCCTTGGCGGACAGCTCGAGCTTGATCGCAGCGCCGGGGGCGACCGAGCTCTGGTACAGGTAGGTGTACGACGTGCCGAGCTCCGCGGAGATCGTGTCGTAGATGCTGGCCAGGGCCGACGAGTCGGTCGCCACCGAGCTCGTGCCGCCCGTGGCCTTCGCGATCTGGTCGAGCACGGACTTGGCGTTGCCGGTGGTTGCGATGCCGATCGGATAGACGTCGACGCCGGCATCCTCAGCCGACTTCAGCGCATCGTCGAGGGTCGCGGTGTCGGACTGCGACGCCCCGTCGGTCAGCAGGATCATGATCCGCCGCTGGGCGGGCGCGGTGTGCAGGTCGGTGGCGGCCATCTGGATGGCGCCGTACAGCGCGGTGCCGGACTGGCCACCGGTGCCGAGCTGGCCGAGCGCGGTGACGATCTCGGTCTTGTCCGCCGACAGCCGTGCGGCCGGGTACGGCTGCGAGTTGAATCCGTAGACGGCCAGCAGGTTGCCGTCCTTCTGCGCGCTGACGAAGCCGGAGGCCGCGTTGATCGCGTCCTGCAGCTTCTGCCCCGCCATGCTGTTGGAGGTGTCGATGACCAGGGCGATCGCGGCCGGTGCGCCGGGATCGACCGCGGTCAGGTTGCGGGCGGGAACGCCATTCTCGGTGATCTGGAGATCCGGCGCGGTGCCCGCGACACCTGTCTGGACGCTCACGCGCACGGTGGGAAAGCCGCTGGTATCGACCTTCTTGACCGCCAGCGTGCCGCTGGCGGCGGCCGGAGCGGCCACCACCAGGGCGAACAGGCTGGTGAAGAGTGCAACTCGGCGCAGCATCACTGGCCGACCGCCCGGCCGAACACTCCGGCGGCAGATGCCGTCGAGGTGCGCTCGCCCGTCTCGGGCAGGAAGAAGTTGGGCGGCAGGTTGACGCCGTTGCCGGCCATCTTGTCCAGGAAGTGCGGCTTGATACCGGTGCAGGTGAGCGGGCCCAGCAGACGGTGCCCGGTCTCGGCCTGCTCGGCCGCGTTCTCGACCGGCTTGGCGATGAACACGTCCTGCAGCGTCACGACGTCCGACTCCATCCGCAGCACCTCGGTGACATGGGTGATGCGGCGGGTGCCGTCGACCAGACGCGAGACCTGGACGACCAGGTCGAACGCGCTCGAGATCTGCTCGCGGATGGCGCGCAGCGGCAGATCCACGCCTGCCGTGAGCACCAGCGTCTCGGTACGGGCCAGCGCGTCACGCGGGTTGTTCGCATGGACGGTGGTCAGCGAGCCGTCATGGCCGGTGTTCATGGCCTGAAGCATGTCGACCGTCTCGGGACCACGGCACTCTCCGATGATGATGCGGTCGGGCCGCATACGCAGCGTGTTCCGCACCAGGTCACGGATCGTCACCTGGCCCTTGCCCTCGATGTTCGCGGGACGCGACTCGAGCGTGATCACGTGCTCCTGCTTGAGCTGGAGCTCGGCGGCATCCTCGACCGTGATGATCCGCTCGTCGGACGGGATCGCCGCCGACAGCACGTTCAGCGTGGTCGTCTTACCGGAACCGGTACCGCCGGAGATCAGGATGTTCAGCTTGCCGCGGACGCAGGCCTCCAGGAACTGGCCGGACTTGTGCGTGAGCGTGCCGAACTTGATCAGGTCGGGCATCGTGAACGGGTCCTTGCGGAACTTACGAATCGTCAGTGCCGAGCCGCGAACGGCCAGCGGCGGGATGATCGCGTTGACACGCGAGCCGTCCGGCAGACGAGCGTCCACGTACGGCGACGACTCGTCGATGCGCCGGCCGATCCGGCTGATGATCTTGTCGATGATCCGCAGCAGGTGCTGGTCGTCGACGAACTGGGCGTTGGTGCGCGTGATCTTGCCGTGCCGCTCGATGTAGATCGTGCGGCAGTCGTTGACCATGATCTCTGTGATCGAGTCGTC
>JAWVDZ010000087.1:0-3895 GCA_033856955.1 Gaiellales bacterium | reverse complement strand
ACGGTGGGCTCAGCCGACGGCGGCATCGGGCAGGCAGGGAGCGGCGCTGAGCAGCCGTTGCGTGTACTCGTCACTGGGCGCCGAGAGCACCTGCGCCACCGGCCCGCTCTCGCACAGCGAGCCCCTGTCCATCACCAGGACGGAGTCGGCGATGCAAGCAACCACTCCCAGGTTGTGGGTGATGAACAGCATGCTCAGCCGCAGGTCTCGCTGCAGCTCCGCGAGCAGCTCGAGCACGGCCGCCTGAACGGAGACATCCAGTGCGGACGTGACCTCGTCGCAGATCAGCAGGTCGGGCTTGGCCGCCAGCGCGCGGGCGATCGCCACCCGCTGGCGCTCGCCGCCTGACAGCTCGATCGGAAACCGTTCGCCCAGCCGCTTCGGCAGCCGCACCCGCTCGAGCAGGTCGCCCACCTCGCGCTCGGCGTCGGAACGTGAGAGCCGGCGCAGCACCCGCAGCGGCCGCTCGATCGAGGAGCCGACCCGGTGGCGGGGGTTGAGCGACTCGAACGGGTTCTGGAACACGATCTGGATCCGCCGCCGCTGGTCGAGCGAGCGCGCCCGAGCCGACCCGGCCAGCTCCACGCCGTCGAACGCGATCCGGCCGGCCGTGGGCACGTGCAGTCCGGCGATGCAGCGGCCGACGGTGGTCTTGCCGCTACCCGACTCGCCCACCAGCGCCACGCAGCGGCCCGAGTCGATCTCGAACGAGACCCCGGCCACGGCCGGCTGCGCGCTTCGGCCGGAGCGGTAGCGCACCTCCAACCCGCTCACCTCGAGCAGCGCCGCCTGGTTGGTCGCGGCGGCCACCGCGCGCCCGCCTTCGACTGGACGATCGGCCGCGGCGAGCTCGTCCCAGCGAACGCAGCGGACGTCGTGCTCGGCCGTCGCCTGCGTCAGGTCGGGCACCGCCGCATGGCAGCGCGCTTGCTGGTGCTGGCAGCGGGGCGCGAACGAGCATCCGGCCGGCCACTCTCCCACCCCCACCGAAACGCCCGGGATGCCCTGGAGGGCGCGCGGGTGCCTGAAGTCCGGGATCGCGGCCACCAGCGCCCGCGTGTAGGGGTGGCGGGGCCGCTCGATCACGTCGGCGGCAGGGCCGTTCTCGACCACCCGGCCGGCGTACATGACGACGATCCGGTCGGCCATCTTCGCGACCACGGCAAGGTCGTGGGAGACGTACACCATCGCCATCCCATCCTCGTCGCGAAGCCGTGCCAGCTCGGTCAGGATGCGGTCCTGGGTCAGCACGTCGAGACCGGTCGTCGGCTCGTCGAGCACGGCCACCGGCGGCTCACAGACGGACGCCATCGCGATCGTGACCCGCTGCTGCTGGCCGCCCGAGAGCTGGTGCGGGTAGCGATGGCCGAAGTGGGGATCGGCGCCCAGCTCGACCCGCTCCAGCGCGGCCTGCACCGATTCCTCCGAGGCCCGCTCGGCGCGATGCGCGCGCAGCACGTCCATGATCGCGTCGCCCACCCGCAGCGACGGGTTGAGCGCGCCGCCGGGATCCTGCGGCACGTAGGACACCACCTTGCCCCGCACGCTGCGAAGCGATCGGGCATCGCGGCCCATGATGCTCTCGCCGCCGACCTCGATCGTGCCGCCGCGGACGACAACACCGGTGCGCGTGTATCCGAGCAGCGAGAGCGCGGTGGTCGTCTTGCCGCTGCCGGACTCGCCGACCAGGCCCAGGATCTCGCCGGCCGCGACCGTGAAGCTGACGTCCTCGACCACCGGCTCACCCGTGCGCAGCCCCAGCGACAGTTTCTCGACCCGGATCACCGGAGGCTTCTCGGCACTCATACGGGAATGGTACGCGTCGCCTTTGGCACGTATGAGCGACCGAGGCTGCGGGCGATCGCATCGCCGGTCAGGTTGATGCCAATCGTGAGCAGCGCGATCATCGCGGCCGGTGCCAGCACCGCCCACGAGTTGAGCGAGATGTACTGGCGGTTCTCGGTCACCATCAGCGCCCAGTCCGACCTCGGCGGCTGCAGGCCGAGGCCGAGGAAGTTGACCGAGGCGATGATCAGGATCGAGTAGGTGAAGCGCAGACCGGCATCGACCAGCACCGGCGCCAGGATGTTCGGAAGCACCTCGCGCACGATCACCGCGACCCCCCGTTCGCCGCGAGCGATCGCCGCCTCGACGTAGCCGCGCACCGAGACCTCGAGCGTCGCGGTTCGCACGATCCGGCTGACACCGGGGGCCTGCACCGCTGCCACCCCGACGATCAGCACGCCGATTCCCGTGCCGGCCCCGGTGATCAGCACCAGCAGAAAGAGCAGCGGCGGGAAGGCCAGCATCACGTCGACCGTGCGCATCAGGATCGGGTCGGCCTTGGAGCGGCTGTAGCCGGCGGTCAGCCCCACGGCCAGCCCGATCACGTATGCCAGCAGCGTCGCCGCCAGCGCCAGGCCGAGCACGGATCGTCCGCCGTAGAGCAGCCGGCTGAACACGTCCCGGCCGAGGTCGTCGGTGCCCAGCAGGGCATGACTGGATGGCTGGGCGAAGTTGCTCAGACCGGCGACCGGCTTGTTGGGATCGTGCGGGGCGAAGTACTGGCCGAACACGGCGACCAGCACGACGAACAGCACGATCGCGACGCCGACCGCACCGCCTGGCGAGCGCAGGAAGCGAAGCCTCTCGCTCACGCCGGCTCCCGCAGCTTGGGCACGAGCAGCAGGACGATCAGGTCGGCGAGCAGGTTGAGGAGCACGTAGACGATCGCGAGCAGCATCGCAACCGACTGCACCACGGTCACGTCGCGGTTTCCGACCGCGGTCACCAGCAGCGAGCCGATGCCCGGATAGGCGAACACGCTCTCGGTGATGATGATGCCGCCGATCAGCCACTGCAGGTTCTGGGCCAGCACCTGAACGCTGGGCGCCAGCGCGTTTCGCATCGCGTAGCGCATCAGCACCCGCTTCTCGGCCAAACCGTTGAGCCGCGCCGTCTGGACGTACTCGGTCTGCAAAGTCTCCACCATGCCCGCGCGCACCATCCGGATGCCGGCCGCGAGCGAGGCCAGCAGCAGCGTCGCCACCGGCAGCACCAGCCTGGTGGGATGCCCAAGCGGACTTGCCCCCGGCGGCACCAGCGCGACCGGCGGAAGCAGCTTGTTGAGGCCGACGAAGAAGATGCCGATCAGCAGCGAGCCGATCACGAACTCCGGCAGCGCGATCGCGGCCAGGGAGACGACGGAGATCAGCCGGTCCACCGGTTTGCCCGCATACACCGCCGCGATCGCCCCCAGTCCCAGCGAGAGCGGGATCATCAGCAGCGCCGCGATGGCGGCCAGGATCGCGGAGTTCTTGACCGCGTTCGAGATCAGCGGCCAGATCGGAGCGCTCTTCTCCCCCTGCACAATGCCGACCGCCGAGTCGCCCAGATCCCCCTGGACGAAGCCCTCCAGCCAGCTCGTGTAGAGGCGATACGCCGGCCGGTCGAAGTGCATCTGGTGGTTCAGCTTGGCGACCTTCTCCGGCGTCGCGGTGCGTCCCAGCACCACCCCGGCGGCATCGCCCGGCAGCATCACGGTGCCGGCGAAGATCACGATCGACGCCGCGAACAGCGCCAGCACGGCTCCCAGGATACGACGTGCCAGGAACCTGAGCACGGGCGAACGCTCGCGGATGCCGACGCCGGGCTCCACGGCCGTCGTCGTCATGCGTTCGTTCGCACCCCCACTACTTCTCCAGCCACCCGTCCATGAACGTCATGTTGCCGAGGGCGCCGGCGCCGCTCGGCTTCATGCCCTTGACCTTGTTCGAGAGCCCGTCCACCCAGTCTGCGTTCGTCCAGTTGAGGTAGCCGCCCTGGTCGTACTGGATCTGCTGCACCTGGTTCCAGAGATCCTGGGCCTTGGTCTCGTCGGTCTCGCCGATGGCCT
>JAWVDZ010000086.1:0-2615 GCA_033856955.1 Gaiellales bacterium | reverse complement strand
ACCAGCGCCGGTTCGGGATACTCGATCGCCCTCGCCATGGCACGATCGTAGCGGCGGGCACGTGGCTCGTGATGGAGCGATACTGCGCTCTCGTGAAGGCGCCGGTCGAGATCCGCCCCGCTGTTTCCGCCGATGCCGCCTCGGTCGATCGGATCGCACGGGAGGCGTATGCCAAGTACCTGCCGCGGATCGGCCGTGAGCCGGCGCCGATGACGGCCGACCACGCGGTGCTGATCGCCCGCGGCGAGGTCTGGGTGGCCGTCGAAGGGGACGGGCTGAGCGGCTTCGTCGTGCTTCGGGCGGGGCCGCAGTCGCTGCTGCTGGAGAGCGTCGCCGTCTCTGGGCCGCACCGCGGGAGAGGCGTCGGCCGGGCGCTGATCGGCTTCGCCGAGCGACACGCGCGGGACCTCGGGCTGCCGACGGTCGAGCTGTACACGAATGCGCTGATGACCGAGAACCTCCGCTACTACCCGCGGCTCGGCTACGTCGAGTACGACCGGCGCAGCGAGCAGGGCTTCGACCGCGTCTACTTCCGCAAGTGGCTGTGAGCAGCCAAGCGCACCGAGGGGCGGCTTGAGCGATCTCCCGCCCAAACCGCCCCTCGCCTGGCATCGATCAGAACGAGCCGCCGGCGATCAGCGTGCCGCCGAGCGTGCGCACCCGCACCGTCGAGCTGCTGGTGATGGTCGGGACGGACTGACCGCGATCGGTGTTTCGCTCGACGTGGATCTGGCCGAGGCTGCTGACGACCGGGCTTGCGATCTTGTTGCCGTTGACGAAGACGTTCACGTGCCTGCCGCGCAGGACGAGGATGTGCTCGACCTCGATCTGCAGCTCCCGCTCGCCGCCGCCGGCCTTGTACACAGCCTTGCCGCTGGCGTTGGGGAAGGAGACGCTGCCTTGAAGGGCGATCGTGCGGGTGGTGGTGGTCGATCCTCCGCTGGCCGACGCGGCCGGGGCGAAGGCGACGAACGCGATACAGGCGATCAGAGCTGAGATGATTGTGGTGCGACGCATGGTGTTCCTCCGTGGTGGGTTGGTTGTGTGTAGGCACCTTGCCCGCTCCCCGGTCCGGGCCGCAACGAGACGTTGGTCCTAGGACCGTGGCGTTTCCGCACCAGCCCAGGCATGCTGGAGCCATGCAGACGTCAGCGAGCGCCGAGTGAGCGACAACCGAGGCGAGATCCTCCGGCCGGTGGCCGTCTTCGCCCTGTCCGGGTTGGTCGTTCTGGTGCTGGTCGCGATCGCGGGCGCGATCGCACTGCGCAGCCTGAGCACCTCCGAGGCCGTGCGCGACGCCCGCCGCCTGACCACGATCACCGGTCACGGCATCGTCGAGCCCGCGCTCACGACCGGTGTCGTCCGCGGCGATCCGGGCGCGATCGCAAAGCTCGACAGCATCATCCGCCACCGCGTGCTCGCCCCCGACGTGGCACGCATCAAGATCTGGAACGCCGAGGGAAAGATCCTCTACTCGGACGAGCCGGCACTGATCGGTCGCCAGTTCACACTGGGCGGCGACGAGCTGAACGCGCTTCGCGGCAGATCGGCCGCGACCGAGGCCGTGGACACGTCCAGCCCCGAAAACGTCTACGAAGCGAACCTGGGCGACCTGACCTCGGTCTACTTCGGCCTACGGGCCAAGGACGGCACGCCTGTTCTGTACGAGGAGTACCTACGCTCGAGCGCGATCTCCGGCGACAGCCGCAGTGTGGCTCGCCTGTTCGCGCCGGTCGGGATCGTCGCCCTGCTGGTGATCGCAGTGCTCCAGGTGCCGCTGGCATGGCGGATGGCGCGGCGGATGCGAAATGCTCAGCGCGACCGCGAGCTGCTCCTTCGCAGGGCGATCGACGCCTCCGATCACGAGCGGCGGGTGATCGCGTCGGGTCTGCACGACGGGGTCGTCCAGGAGCTGGCCGGCCACTCGTTCCAGATGGCGGCGGCGATCGAACAGCATGCCGGCGAGGCCGAGCTTCGCCGGGTGCTTGCCGGCGGAGCCGCTGGCACGCGAAACGCGATCCGCCAGCTGCGCTCGCTCCTACTCGAGATCTACCCCCCGGCGCTGCGCGAACAGGGGCTCTCGGCAGCACTGCCGGACCTGGTCGCCCCGCTCACCGCGCGCGGGGTGGAGGTGGCGCTGGAGGTGCAGCCGGCCCTCGATTTGTCCACCGAGGTCGAGCAGATCGTGTTCCGAACCGCACAGGAGGCGATCCGAAACGTCGCGGCGCATGCCGAGGCCAGGCACGTGTCGGTCGACGTCAGCGGCGAGGACGGCTTGGTGTCACTGCGCGTGGCCGACGATGGACGCGGCTTCGACGCGGCCGGCCGACCGGAGCAGGGCCACCTCGGGCTGCTGATGTTGGGCGACCTCGCGAGATCGGCCGGCGGAGAGCTGCGGATCACATCACAGCTCGGGGCCGGCACCACCGTCGAGTTGGAGGTACCCGCCGAGTGATCCGCGTCGCAGTCGTGGACGACCACGCGATCGTCAGAAACGGCTTGGTGCAGCTGCTCTCCTCCGACCCGGAACTGGAGGTGGTGGGCGCGGTCGGTAACGGAGCGGCCGCGGTGTTGCTGTGTGCGGAGCTGTGCCCGGACGTGGTGATGATGGATCT
>JAWVDZ010000085.1:0-7231 GCA_033856955.1 Gaiellales bacterium | reverse complement strand
TGGCCGATGCCGGACTACTGGCGGATCCTGCCCGACGAGATCCGAAGCGCGATCCACGAGTCGCTGCTTCACTGCGACATCGTGGGACTACACACCGAGCGCTACGTCCGGGCATTCCTGCACTGCTGCGACGAGCTGACGGCGGGCGAGGTCGACTTCGCCAACCACACGGTGCACTTCGCCGGCCGCGAGGTGCGGGTGCGCTCGTACCCGATCTCGGTCGATCCGGACGAGTTCGAGCGGCTGGCGGCGTCCGACGAGGTGGTCGGCGAGGAGCCGGGAGTCGAGTCGGCGCGACCCGAGAAGCTGATCGTGCGCGTCGATCGCACCGATCCTTCCAAGAACGTGGTGCGCGGCTTCCGCGCCTTCGACCTGCTGCTCTCTCAGCATCCCGAGTGGCGCGGGCGGGTGACGATGCTGGCGCTGCTCGACCCCTCGCGGCCGGACATCCCGGAGTACGCCGAGTACGTGGGCGCCATCCAGCGTGCCGCCCGCGAGGTCAACGACCGCTGGTACATGACCGGCATGTGGACGCCGATCGATCTGCGCATCTCGGACAACTTCCCGCAGGCGGTGGCGGCCTACAAGCACTACGACGTATTGCTGGTGAACGCGATCTTCGACGGCATGAACCTCGTGGCCAAGGAGGCGCCGCTCGTCAACCAGCGCGACGGCGTGCTGATCCTGAGCGAGAACGCGGGCGCGATCGAGGAGCTTCGGGACTGGGCGCTGACCGTGAACCCGTTCGACATCCAGCAGCAGGCCGACGCCATCTACCAGGCGCTGACGATGCACGCCACGGAGCGGCGGCGGCGGATCGAGGGGCTGCGCGCGCAGGTGCGCGAGCACGACATCACCCGCTGGATCGATGCCCAGCTCGCCGACCTGGCCGCGCTTCGGCCGGTTGAGGCGTGATCTCGGGCATCGACCACGTGCAGGTGGCGGCGCCGCCCGGGTGCGAGGAGGCGGCGGCCGAATTTTACGGCCGGCTGCTCGAGATGCCGCAGGTGGCGAAGCCCGAGGCGCTGGCGGGGCGGGGCGGATGCTGGTTCCGGGCTGGGGCGCATGAGCTGCACGTCGGCGTCGAGCAGCAGCACTTCGCCCCGGCCGGAAAGGCGCACCCCGCGCTGGCGGTCGAGTCCGTGGCGCGGCTGCACGAGCTGGCCGACCGCCTCACCGCCGCCGGCCACTCGCTGCGCTGGGACGAGGAGCTGGACGGCGTCGAGCGCTTCTTCGTCCGCGACCCGTTCGGCAACCGGCTCGAGCTGCTCGCGCGGGGTTGAGTCCGCACTTCCGTGTCTGGGAACGGCCGAAGGCCGGTGCCTGGCACGTTCGAGCCGCGACGTGTGTTCGTGTTCCATCCGACGATTGCACGGCGCCAGGCGCGTCGTCTGTCTGCAACTCGTCGCCGGCTGCCGCTCGATGGTGCCAGGCACCGCGTCCCGCGTTGCCAGGCACCGGACGAGTGCACCTGGGTCTGACCCCACTCCGAGCCGCCGCCGGGCGGCGTCACTAGACTTCCGCCGATGTCCGAGATCCGCATGATCGACGTCGGGGACAAGCCGGTCACGCGCCGGCGGGCGGTCGCCACGGCGCACGTCGCCATCCCCGCCGCCGTGCGCGAGCGGATCGCCGCGGGCACCCTGCCGAAGGGCGACGTGCTGGCGGTGGCGCGGGTGGCTGGGATCATGGCCGCCAAGCGAACGCCCGACATCGTGCCGCTCTGCCACCCGCTCCCGCTCTCGCGGGTCGACGTCACGCCCGAGCTGGGCGACGACGGCGTCACGATCACCGCCGCCGTGGAGACGACCGCCCAGACCGGCGTCGAGATGGAGGCGCTGACGGCCGTGCTGGCCGCGGCGCTGACGGTCTACGACATGACCAAGGGACTCGACCCCACGATCACGATCGAGCACGCCTTCCTGGTCGAGAAGGAGGGCGGCAAGTCCGGACACTGGCGGAGGCCCGCGTGAGGGCGGCGGTGCTGACCGTCTCGGACGGCGTCGCCGAGGGAACGCGCGAGGATCGCTCCGGCCAGGTGCTGGCGGAGCGAGCGGCCGGCGCCGGCTTCGAGGTTGTGGAGCGGCGAACCGTGCCCGACGAGCACAGGCGGATCGCCGAGGCGCTGTGGGAGCTGACCGATCTGGCCGAGCTGGTGCTGACCACCGGCGGCACCGGCTTCGCACCTCGCGACGTCACGCCGGAGGCGACTGCGGAGGTGATCGAGCGGCCCACCCCGGGCCTGGACGAGGCGATGCGCGAGGTCTCCCGGCGGGCGTCGCCGCACGGCCTGCTCTCGCGCGGCGCCAGCGGCATCTGCGGCCGCACGCTGATCATCAACTTCCCCGGCAGCCCGACCGCCTGCGGCGAGTGTTTCGATGCGATCGCGGGCGCGCTCGGGCATGGCGTCGAGCTGCTCACCTCCCGGCCCACCGAGCACCCGTGACCGCCAGCGCCGTGTACGCCCGCCGGTTCGTCTCCCTGGTCAAGTTCGAGCACACGGTATTCGCGCTTCCATTCGCCTTCGTCGGCGCCACGCTCTCTCTGGGCGAGCTGCCCTCGGCCGCCACGCTCGGCTGGGTGACGCTGGCGATGGTGGGCGCTCGCAGCCTGGCGATGGCGCTGAACCGCCTGATCGACGCCGAGATCGATGCCCGAAACCCACGCACGGCGGTGCGCGAGATCCCGGCCGGCCTGCTCTCGCGGCCGCAGGTGATCGCCTTTTGCGCCGGGGCGCTGCTCGTGTTCCTGGTCGCGGTCTGGCAGCTCGACCCGCTGGTGCGCTGGCTGTGGCCGATTCCGGTGCTGGCGTTCGCGCTCTACCCGTACACCAAGCGCTTCACGTGGCTCTGCCACCTGGCGCTGGGCCTCTCGACCGGCCTTGCGCCGCTGGGCGCCTGGCTTGCGGTGACGGGCGATGCCGACCCGGCCCCGTTCATGCTGTGGATCGCGGTGGCGCTGTGGATCGGCGGCTTCGACGTGATCTATGCCACCGGCGACGTGGACTTCGACCGCCGCGAGGGTCTCTACTCGCTGCCCAGCCGGTTCGGCATCGGGCCGGCGCTGATGGTGACCAGGGTCTGCCACGTGCTCGCCGTTGCGCTGCTGGTCGCCGTCGGCGTCACGCTCGGCCTCGGCCCGGCCTACTACCTGGGCCTGGCGGTGGTGGCCGCGCTGCTCGGCTACGAGAACTCGATCGTCAGCGCGGACGACCTGTCGCGCGTGAACGTGGCGTTCTTCACGCTGAACGGCGTGATCTCGGTCGTGTTCCTGACCGGGGTGCTGGCCGATGTCCTCGCCTGAGCGGGCGCCTGCGGTCGTCTGCGAGGGGCTGGTGCGGCGGTTCGGCGAACGGGCGGCGCTGGACGGCGTCAGCCTGGCCGTGGCCGCCGGCGAGACGCTCGTGCTGACCGGTGGCAACGGCGCCGGCAAGACGACGCTGTTGCGCGTCCTTGCGACGGTGCTTCGGCCGCACGCCGGAACGGTCTCGGTGGCCGGCCACGAGCTGCCCCGAAGCGCACGCGCCGCGCGGCCCTCGATCGGCTACGTCGGGCACGAGCCGCTCGTCTACCCCGACCTGACCGCGCGCGAGAACCTCGAGCTGTACGCCGAGCTGCACCTCGCGCCGCCGGGTAGCTGCGACGAGGCGCTCGCGATGGTCGGCCTCGAGCGCCGCGCACGCGACCGCACGGCCGACCTGTCACGCGGCATGCGCCAGCGGCTGGCGCTGGCGCGGGCCTGGCTGCACGGCCCCGCGCTGCTGCTGCTGGACGAGCCCACAGCCGGGCTCGACGCCGAGGGCCGCGAGCGGCTGGCCGGGATGCTCGCTCGCCATGGCGGGGCGGCGGTGGTCGCGACCCACGAGCCTGAGTGGTTCGCGGGTGGGCGTGAGCTTCGGCTGGAGGCGGGCAGGGTGGCCGGGTGAGGGCCTACCGGGCGCTGCTTCGCAAGGATCTGCTGCTGGAGCTGCGCGGCCGCGAGCTGGTGCCGGCGATGCTGGCGTTCGTGCTCGGCGCGCTGCTTCTGGTGCGCTTCGGGCTGGGCGGCGAGACGCAGGCCGGCGGCACCCGCGCCGCGACCGGCCTGCTGTGGGTGGCGGTGGTGTTCACGTCGATGCTCGCGCTGGTTCGGAGCTTCGCCCAGGAGCGCGAGCACGGCATCTGGGACGGCATCCTGTCGGCGCCGATCGACCGGGCGGCGATCTGGGCGGCACGCTCCACCGCGACGCTGGCGTTCCTGGTCGTGACACAGATCGTGGCGCTGCCGCTGTTCTGGCTGTTCTTCCTCCAGGAGGGCCGGGCGCCGTCGCTGTGGGTGCTTGCCGGGGCGCTGCTTTTGGCCGATCTGGGCGTGGCGATGCTGGGCTCGCTGCTGGCCGGGCTGGCCTCCCAGGTGCACGCCCGGGAGGTGCTCCTGCCGGTGCTGTTCCTGCCCTTCGCGGTGCCGCTCGTGACGGTCGCGGTACGCGTGACCGTCGATACAATTTCCCCGCAAACAAGCGGTTTTGGAACGCTCGAGGGGCTAGGGTTTCTGGCTCTCTATGATACGATCTTCGGGCTCCTGGGCTGGGCGCTTTTCGAGTACGTCGTGGAGGACTGAACACTGGAGATCGGCTCGCGTAGGGCCCGCCCCGACCGGGCGACGGTGGCCGCCTCGGCGGCAGCGGCGCTGATGGCGGCGGCCTTGGCGATGATCTTCTTCTACGTCCCCACCGACGCCGACCAGGGCTACTCGCAGCGCATCTTCTACTTCCACGTGCCGATCGCGATCACGACCTACGTGCTGTTCGCCTGGGGCGCGGTGAACGCCGCCCGCTACCTCTGGAAGCGCGACCAGTCGCTCGACCTCAAGAGCTACGTGCCCATGCACCTGGGGGTGATCTTCGGCTCGCTGACGCTCGCGACCGGCTCCATCTGGGCGCAGATCTCATGGGGGACGTGGTGGTTCTGGGGCGACACCCAGCTGACCACCTTCCTGATCATCTTCCTGTTCAACTGCGCCTACTTCATGCTCCGCTTCTCGGTCGAGCCGGGAGAGCGGCGCGCCACCTACTCCGCCGTCTACGCGCTGCTGGGGGTGGGGCTGATCCCGCTCTCGGTGCTCGGCGTGCGCTTCGCCCAGCGAAACGAGCTGATCCATCCAATCACCTTCAACTCAAACGGTGCGAACATGGACGGCAGCATGTTTCTGACCTTCCTCGTCGCGCTGGCCGCGATCCTGTCGCTGGCGGTGACCATGTATCTGGTGGAGATCCGCGGCAAGCGGATCGACGATCGGGTGCGCACGATCCGGCGGCTGGTCGAGGAGCGAGCGTGATCGACGAGACCTATGTCAAGTTCGTCGCCGCCGTCTACGGCCTGGCGTGGGTCGTGACGCTGGCCTACATCGCCATCCTGAACGCGAAGTTCGCCCGGCTGGAGCGCCAGCTGGACGAGATCGCGAGCCTGCTGGAGGCGGCCACCGATGCCTGACCCGGTACATCTGCTTCTGGTCGGCACCAGCCACCGCCACGCGCCGATCGCCGTCCGCGAGCAGCTGGCGTCGCAGGCCCACGGACAGCGGCTGATCGAGGCGGTGATCGCCGAGCACGCGGTGATAGAGGCGGTCGGCATCTCGACCTGCAACCGCTGCGAGCTCTACATGGTGGGCGCGGACCCGCGGGCGATGCGCGAGGCGGCGGTGCGGCGCCTGGCGGCGTACGCGCACCGTGCCGAGGACGAGGTCGAGCCGCTGCTCTACGTGCACGAGGGCGGTGACGCGGCGGAGCACCTGTTCGCGGTCGCCGGCGGGCTCGACTCGATGGTGCCGGGCGAGGCCCAGATCCTGGCCCAGATCCGCGAGTCCTACCAGCACGCGCTCGAGATGGGATCGACCGGCACCGTCTCAAACCGGCTCTTCCACGAGGCGCTCGAGGCCGGCAAGCGGGTGCGTCACGAGACCGCGATCGGGCAGTCGAACGCCTCGGTGGCCTCGGTCGCAGCCGAGCTGGTGCGCGAGCGGCTGGACGGCGCGGCCGGCGCAACGGTGCTGATCGTCGGCGCCGGCAAGGTGGCCGAGCTGGTCGCCCAGAACCTGTCCTCCCGGGGCGGCGTGCGAATCGTGGTCACCAACCGCAGCCCCGAGCGGGCGACGGCGCTGGCGGAGCGCTTCGACGGCTCGGTGGCGCCGTTCGACGACCTGGCTGCGGCGATCGCGGCGGCCGACGTTGTGGTCAGCTCGACGCTGTCCGAGCAGCCGCTGATCGGACCCGGCGACGTTCCGCCCGGCCGCAGGGTGCTGGTCGATCTGGCCGTGCCGCGCGACATCGATCCGGCCGTGGCCAGGATCGAGGGCGTCACGCTGGTCAACGTGGACGACCTGGAGGAGACGGTGCTGCGCAACATCGGGCTGCGCGAGGGCGAGGTGGGGCAGGCGCGCGCGATCGTGGTCGAGCAGGCGGACGAGTTCCGAAACTGGCTGGCGGCGCTGGAGGTGGTGCCGGCGATCACGCAGCTGCGGGCGCTGGCAGAGCAGATCAGGGTCGGCGAGCTGGAGCGGATGGAGGGGCGCTGGGATGCCCTGTCGGAGGCCGACCGCGAGCGGCTCGACCAGCTCACGCGCAGCATGCTGAACAAGCTGCTGCACCTGCCGACGGTGCGGCTCAAAGAGCTCGCCGCCGAGAACGGCGACGCCGCCCACGTGGCCGCGATGAACGAGCTGTTCGGCCTCACGCCGCGGTCGTGATCCGCCTCGGCACGCGCGGCAGCGCGCTGGCGATGGCGCAGGCGGGGTGGGTGGCGGAGCGGCTGGGCGATGCCGAGATCGTCGTCATCGAGACGGCCGGCGACCGCCAGCGCGATCGCCGCTTCGACCAGATCGGCGACGGCCGCGGGGTGTTCACGCGCGAGATCGAGCGGGCGCTGATCGAGCGGCGGATCGACGTGGCCGTGCACAGTGCCAAGGACCTCACGGGCGACGCCCCTGATGAGCTGGAGATCGCCGCGGTGCCGGAGCGCGAGGATCCTCGCGATGCCTGCTGTGGTCCGTTTGCGAGCCTGGCCGAGATCCCGGCCGGCGCGCGCGTCGGCACATCGTCGGCACGGCGGCGCGGGCTGCTGAACGCGCTTCGGCCCGAGCTCGAGGTGGTGCCGCTGCGGGGCAACGTCGACACGCGGCTTCGCAAGCTGGACGCCGGTGACGCGGATGCGATCGTGCTGGCCGCGGCCGGCCTGATCCGGCTGGGCCTGGAGGC
>JAWVDZ010000084.1:0-3464 GCA_033856955.1 Gaiellales bacterium | reverse complement strand
TGATCCGGCAGCGTGAGGCTGATCAGCAGTCCGCCCAGGGCCGCCCCTCCCAGTTGCGCCACCCAGTAGCCGACCGCGTCGGTGACGGCGATCCGCTTCGTGACGAGAAACCCGAACGTCACGGCGGGGTTGAAGTGGCCGCCCGAGATGTGTCCGACGGCGCACACCATCACGGCGATCACGAGCCCGTGGGCCAGCGCGACCGTCGTCAGCCCGCCCGCATCCGCGCCGTAGATGATCGCGCCGACGCCGATGAACGAGAGCGCGAACGCCCCCACTCCCTCGGCCACCATCTTGCGTCCCAATGCAGCATCCATGTCAGCTCCCCGAGGAGATCGTCAGTTGGCCGCGGACACTACCCACCGCCTCGGTCGGCAGGATCGCGGCCGCCGGCGCCGAAAATGGCTCGTCCATGCCTCGTCCACGAACCATCGCGCCGCTTGCGGCGATGCTGCTGATGCTGCTCGCCGCCACGCCTGCCCAGGCGGCCACCAGCTACCGCGTGCGCTGGGGCGACACGCTGACCTGGATCGCCCATGACCACCACATCGCGCTCAGCCGGCTGGCCCACGTCAACGGCCTCGATCCCTACGGCGTGCTGGTCGAGGGCACCGTTCTGCGGATCCCACAGCCCCGCCATCACACCCGGCCTCAGACGGCAACGCCCGCCCAGCGCCACCACCCGACCACGACGAATCGGCGGACGCCGTTGGGTCGCTACACGGTGCGGTGGGGCGACACGCTGACGGGCATCGCGGAGCGATACGGCACCACGCTGCACCACCTCGCCCGGCTGAACGGGCTCGATCCCTACGGCGTGCTGCTGACCGGAGCGACGCTGCGGGTTCCCGGCCACCACGCCGCACCGCGTCCGGCGCCGGCGCCACGGATCGCCCACAAACGCCATCACCATCAGCGACAGCCGCTGGTGCGGCCGTCACGCTCGTGGACGGTGCAGGGATCGATCGATTTCTGGGCGGCTCACTACGGTGTCGACCGCCACCTTGCCCGCGCGATCGCCTGGATGGAGTCCGGGTACCACACCGGCGCCGTCTCCTCGGTCGGTGCGTGGGGCGTGATGCAGGTGATGCCGGACACCTGGAGCTACGTCGAGACGTCGCTGATCGGCCACGACGTGCCGCGTACCACGGACGGCAACATCCGCATCGGGGTCGCCTACATCCACCACCTGCTGGTCGAGTTCGGCGGCAACGAGCGAGTGGCGCTGGCGGCCTACTATCAGGGCCCGGGCGCCGTCGAGACCTTCGGCGTGCTGCCCGTCAGCGAGCTCTACGTCGCCGACGTGCTGGCGCTCAAGTCCCGGGTGTAATCACCTGGCGACGATCGCGATCGCCACCGGGACGTCCTGCTCCGGCTGGTCGACCAGCGGCCGTCCGTCCAGGGCCAGACTCACGCTGGGACCGCCGTCCATGTTCAGCGCCCAGCGCGCGCCCAGCCGCAGGAGGCGGTGCTGCCACTCGCGCAGCGTCAGCCCCGGCTTGCCGACGGCGACCAGCCACAGCTCGTCGCCGGCCAGCACCACCGCCGCCCGCGGCGCCCTGGTGTAGAGCTGGAAGCTCGTCACGCCGCCCAGCCGCAGGCGGGGCAGCGCACGGCCGTCCGCGATCAGGATCGGCTTGCCGGACACGACGTCCCGATAGCCCTGGAGGTCGCGGCCGATCGACGCACGGCCGTCGTCGAGGCCCAGGTTGGGCTCCCGGCCGTCGCCCGTCGCCAGCTCCCGGCCATCGATCACCAGCCGGCCGGAGGTGCCGCCGTCCTGGCGGTAGAAGTCCGCGTTCATCGCCGCCAGCGCGTCCAGCTGCGAGATGCCGGCGCCGTCCGTCGCGACCGCCGCCACGCGGTATCGCGAATCGTCAAGCCGCACCGCCAGCCGAACCAGTGTCGCGGGCCCCGCCGGCGTTGACAGCGTCGATCGTGTCAGCCGGATCCCGGACGTGTCCGGTCCGGCTTCGTCGCGTCGTGCCACCAGCACGGCCGTGGCCGCAACGGCGGCGACCAGAGCGGCCACGGAGGCGATCCGCAGCCACATCCGCCGTCAGATCGCCTTGAGCTGAAAGAGACTGGCGTTCAGGTGCTGGAGCACCGAGGCGCAGACCACGTCGCAGATCTCGAACACGGCCGGATCGGCGATCGCGTAGTAGCACCTGAGGCCCTCGCGACGGCGAGACAGAAGGCCGGCATCCGCCAGCAGCGCGAGCTGCTTGGAGGTGTTGGCCTGGGTGCATCCCAGCTCCTGGGCCAGCGAGCCCACGGTGCGCTCGCCGTCGCGCAGCAGATCGATCAGCCGCAGGCGGGTGGGATCGCCCAGCAACCGGAAGCGGTCGGCGACGGAGCGGGCATACTCAGGTGTCAGCGGATGGGGCAGCACGATTTGCGCCATTCTACTGCATCTGCCACTATATAACCATTCAGTTACAAACCAAGGAGTCGCCTGAAATGTCCCCGATCGAGATCACCAAGGAAAACTTCAAGAGCGAGGTGCTGGAGTCTGACGTACCCGTTCTGCTCGACCTCTGGGCCGCGTGGTGTGGCCCGTGCCGCCTCGTCGCGCCGGTCGTCGACCAGCTCGCAGACGAGTACGCCGGCCGCATCAAGGTCGGAAAGATCGACGTAGACGAGCAGCCCGAGCTACAGGCCGCGTTCGACGCGCTCAGCATCCCCACCCTCGTGCTGGTCAAGGACGGCGCCGTGGTCGCCAAGGCGATCGGCGCGCGCCCCAAGGCCGCACTCGCGTCCGCGCTGGCGCTGGACGAGCACGCTCTGCCGGCAGTGGCCTAAAGCCAGCCGGTCCCCGGGGACCGGGCTGCGCCGGGCGACCGGATAGCATGCTCCGGTGCTGACCGTCCTCGAGGGCAACAATTTCCTGGTCGCCGACGATCGCGGCGATGTCCTGACCGGGGCGGACGGCCTCTACTACAACGACACGCGCTACCTCTCGCGCTGGCGGCTGCTGCTGAACGGCGAGCGGCCGCAGCTCCTGAGCTCGGGCACGGTCGACTACTACTCCGCCGCCGTCTACATGCAGAACGTCTCCACGCCCGCGCTGCCGGCCGGCGCCGTGTCGCTGATCCGCGAGCTGTTCGTGGGCGAGGGCGGGATGCAGAACAGCGTCCACATCGAGAACCACCTGCTCGACCCGGTCGAGCTCAAGATCACGCTCGAGTTCGAGTTCGACTTCCTCGACCTGTTCGAGGTGAAAGCCCGCGAGTACCGCGACGAGGACCTCGTGTTCACCGACCGTACACAGCCCAGACTGGGCGTCGTGACCGCCCGCGACGAGCGCGAGAACTCCTGGTCGTTCACGCTCCAGGACGGCGAGTTCCGCGCGCAGGCGCTGGTCTGGGTCGCCCATCGCGGCGAGACCGAGGAGACGTCGATCACCCACACGATCACCCTCGAGCCGGGCGATACGTGGCAGACGCGGGCCCACGTCGTGCTGC
>JAWVDZ010000083.1:0-2549 GCA_033856955.1 Gaiellales bacterium | reverse complement strand
CGCCGGCACCGGGCCGGTGCAGAAGATGAGCGGATCGGACTCCTGCCCCTCGTACTGCTCGGGGTAGATGTAGAGCGTCTTGCCCTCGACCACGGCCGGGCCCTTGATGGCCTGCCGAGTGGAGCTGTAGATGCCCCCGAAGATGACATCGACCCGATCGCGCTCGACGAGCTTGGTCGCCGCCGCGGCGGCGACGGCGTCGTCCGTCGCGCCGTCCTCGAGGTGCAGCTCCAGGTGACGCCCGAGCAGGCCGCCCGTGGCGTTGATGTCGCCGATGACCATCCTGGCCACGTTGGCGTTCGCGGCCCCCACGAACGAGAGCGGGCCGGTCTGCTCCGCGATGACTCCTACCTTGATGGGGAGGCCATCTGGATCCGGGCTTGTCTGCGCCATCTTCTCCTCCTTAGAGTGCGCGTGCCCGGTCGCTCGGCGCGACCAGGTGACAGCGCGTCGTGTGGGGCAGGATGCTCGCGGCGCTTCGCGCACCATACATCGGGAGTACGCCCCATCTTGGTCGCTCCACTCCGCCTGTCCGAGTTCGTCGCCACGCTGGCGCTGGCCCAGGACAACGCGTTCGGCCAGCCGCTCGAGTCGCAACTGCGCTCGTGCCTGCTCGCGTCGTGGATCTGCGAGACGGCAGGATTCGACAGCCAGGTGCGCGAGGACGCCTATTGGGTGGCCCTGCTGCGGTACGTCGGCTGCACCGGTCATGCCCACGAGGTCGCCACCGTGTTCGGCGACGAGATTGCGATTCGCGCCCAGACGCTCGTCCACGACGCCGCCAATCCCGCCGAGGTCATGGGCGACGTGGTGGCCTTCGCGACGGCGGGGCGCTCCGAGGAGGAGCGCGACGAGATCGTCCGCATGCTCCAGGAGACGGCGCACGAGTGGGCCGTGCACAACTTCTCCTCCGGATGCGAGGTCGCCGACATGCTCGTGGGACGGCTCGACTTCGCCCCCGGGGTGCGAGAGGCGCTCGCGTACACGTTCGAACGCTGGAACGGCAAGGGCTTCCCGGCTCACGCGGAGGGTGAGGCGATCCCGATTGCGATGCGCGTCGTGCACCTCAGCCACGACATGGAGGCGATCGGCCGGCTCTTCTCCGTCGATCGCGCCCTCGAGGCGGCCCGCGATCGCCGCGACCGCACGTACGACCCGGTTCTTGCCGACCTGTTCATCACGCATGGACGCGGCTGGTTCGATCAGCTCCGCGAGATCGAGCCGTGGGACGCCGTGCTCGCCCTCGAGCCTCGACCGCACCGCATGCTGTCCGGCGAGGAGTTCGACGACGCCCTGACCGTCGCCGCCGACTTCATCGACCTCAAGTCGCCGTACATGGGCGGGCACAGCCGTCGCTGCGCGGAGCTTGCAGCCGACGCGGCCCGGGTGCTCGGGCTTGCCGAGGAAGCCGTCCGCACGGTCCGCCTCGCGGCGCTGGTGCACGACTTCGGAACCACCGTGGTGCCGAACTCGATCTGGGACAAGCCTGGCCCGCTCACACGGACGGAGTTCGATCGTGTCGAGCTCCACCCGATGCTGACCGAGCAGATGCTGCGCCGCTCGCCGGCTCTGGCCGTCCTCAACACGGTCGCGTCCGCGCACCACGAGAAGTGCGACGGGTCGGGCTACCACAAGCGTGTGAACTCCGACGTCGAGGATCTCGGAGCGTGCATCCTGGCGGCGACGGAGATCTACGTGGGGCTGACCACCGAGCGAGCAGACCGTCTGGCGTTCTCGCCCTCGGACGCGGCCGCGGAGCTTCGCCAGCTCGAATCACAAGGAGTGCTCGAGGCACGCGCGAGTCGTGCGGTGCTCGTGGCCGCCGGGCACGGCGAGCCGCGAGCGCCCTCCGCCAAGCGGCTGCCACATCCGGGCGGCCTCACCCGACGCGAGGTCGATGTGCTGCGACTCGCGGCCAGAGGCCTCACGACGCGCCAGATCGCCGATCGCCTGTACATCTCTCCCAAGACCGCCGATCACCACATCCAGCACATCTACGGCAAGATCGGCACGTCGACACGCGCAGCGGCGGCACTCTGGGCGATGCAGCATTCGGTCGTCCAGTGAGTGGCTGCGATGTGCGCCGGCGGCGCGGGGTCCGGCCTCCCGGCCACGCGGCCCACCCTCGTGGACTGTAGGAACAGGGCAGCCAGGAACGCGTGCTCGCGGCGAGCGCGTTCCAGGCGTTGAATCAGCCGGGGACGGTTCGGCCAGCTGGCTGACCGAGGCAGGGCCACGAGTCAGGCGCTCCACCACGGCCCGGCGGGTGCCATCGGCCGCGCCGCTTGTCAAGCACTCGCTCACCACCGCGACGAGCGCCCGATCTGCACACCCCCGAGACGAGGGATCGGCGTGAGGACCAGATGCCGATAGATACGTGAATAGCATCACCAACCGCCTGGCTCGGACAGCCTTCAGACCCCAGTGGAGGTTCCCGTCATGTCCGGTCCGAAGTTGTCTCCTCGGTCCCTCGTCCTGCCGTGCGACGGCGGCAGCAGCCGCTGGACGAGGGCTCTCCGCCTCGGAGCGCTCGCCGGTTGCCTGCTGAT
>JAWVDZ010000082.1:0-7406 GCA_033856955.1 Gaiellales bacterium | reverse complement strand
TGGCGAGACAAGCAGCTGGCGCTGTGCGTGTTCGAGGTCGATGGCATGACGCTCGGCCCGGGAATCGACGAGACGCGGCTGGTCGAGCGCGTCGGCTCGGCCGCGCGGGAGTCGGTGCGGTCGGCCGATCTGGTCGGCCACCTGGGAGCGGGGCGGTTTGCGCTGCTGTTTCCGCGGGCCGGCACATTCGAGGCCCGGGCGGCGTTTCGCCGCGTGCGCGAGGCGCTGGTTGGCGTCGAGCACGAGGAATCTGGGCTGGTCTGCGGTCAGGCCGGCTACTCGGAGCTGTCCGAGGACGGATCGGGAGACCTGTTGCAGGACGCGCTCACGAGGCTGCAGACGGCGCGCACGCGCCACGCCTACACCGGGCCGATCGGGCCGAACAGCCCCATCCAGCCGCTCGCCGGCTAGTAAGTCGTTCCATCAAGCCCGGGGAGGAGCCGTTCTGGACGGCTTCTTCTACAACTTGTCATAACCAGCATAATCGTGCGTGGGTGGAAGAGGGCACCGCTGGATCGGGTCTGTGGGACTTCCAGGGCATGCGCCGCAGCATCACCGCCAGGCATGTGCCGCCGATCGCCGCGTTGGCCGCTGTGATCGCAAACTGCATGCCGACGCTGAACGACAGCACGGCGCTGCGCGAGGCGACGCCGCTGAACATGTAGACGAGCAGCGCCTGCTGCGGACCGATGCCGCCCGGCGTCAGCGGCAGCAGCGTGGCGATGCTGCCGGCGGACAGCGCGAGCGAGGCGTCGGACAGGTCGGCGTGGATCCCGAACGCCCTGAGGAAGAAGTACATCGCTCCGGCCCGGCAGATCCAGCCCAGCGCCTGCAGCGACACGACCTCGCGCAGGTAGCGGCGCGGCGTGGTCAGGATCGCAAGCCCGTCCTTGATGCCGTCCCAGAACCGGTACGCTCGCCGCTCGAGCCACGAGAAGCAGATCGCGAGCGCGATCAGCAGGGTCGCGATCAAGAACGCCAGCAGCCGCATGTGCTCGGCGAAGAACGACCACTCGAACGCCCCGAGCCGGCTGGTGAGGTCGGGAACACCCGGGATCGCACCGGCGCTGAACGCCCACACCAGCAGCAGCGAGCCCACCACGGCGTCGAACAGCGTCTCGGTCAGGAGGCTGGTGGTGATCGTCGTGTAGGGCGTGTCGGGCACCGTCCGGTGCACCAGATAGACCTTCATCACGTCGCCGCCGCGGGCCGGCAGCACGCTGTTCAGTCCCACCCCGGAGAAGTACGCCCCGGCCACGGTGCGCCAGCGGATGCGGTGCTGGGGGTGCGCCGCGCCGAGGATGTTGCGCCAGGCGGTGGCCCGCAGCAGCAGGTTCGCGACGTGCAGCACCATCGCCACCAGCAGCGCCTCGATTCCGACCTCGCTCAACCGGTCGGCGAAGGCGGTCGTCGCATCCCAGAATGCGTGGAGTGAGTGCACTCCACGAAGTGTGCCACCCGGCGCACCCGGCGCCGACCGGCTACTCCCCGCTGGTCGAGACCGGCAGCGGGATCGGCACCGGCTCCGGCTCGGTCGGGACGCTCAGCCGCACCCGCCAGGGCATCATCCGCAGCAGCAGGCCCATGCAGACGCCGCCCACCAGCACGTTCACGGTGGTCATCACGAGCTGCGTGCCGACGCTGAACGAGAGCACGGTGGCCGGCGTCGCGACGCCCGCAAGCAGCACCATCAGAAGCGCCTGCTGGGTGCCGAGGCCGCCGGGTGTCAGCGGCATCACCGAGGTGACGCTGCCCGCCACCAGCGCCAGCGCGGCATGGTTCAGGCCACCGCCGACGTGAAAGGCGTGCAGAAAGCAGTACATCGAGGCCACGCGGCACATCCAACCAAGCGCCTGGGGCAGCACCACCAGCCGCAGGTAGGCCCGTGGCGACTCGAGGATGGCCACGCCCTGACGCAGCCTGTGCGCCAGCCGCGCCGCGTGTCCGCGCGCCCTGCCGGCGGCGATCACCACGGCGCCGATCAGCACCGACGCGATCACCACCACCACGCCCGAGCCGCCCGGTGGGCGGAACTCGAGCAGCCGCGTGGGCACCGCTCCCGACCAGATCGCCCACGTCAGCAGCGCGCCGCCGACGACGGCGTCGAGCAGCGTCTCGACGAGCAGTCCCGATGCCACCACCGCGCAGCTCGCGCCGGGAACCGAGCGGTTGACCAGCACGACCTTGGCCACGTCGCCGCCCCTCGCCGGGAGCACGCCGTTCATGCCGGCGCCGGCCAGGTAGGCGCCGGTGACGCCCTTCCACGGTACGAGGTGGCCGGGCACCGCGGCCTTCAGGATCTCCCTCCACGCGGTCGCCCGCAAGAGCAGGTTCGTCAGGTGCAGCAGCACGGCCAGTCCCAGCAGCTCGAAGCCCACCTGGGAGAGGTGCTGGGCGAACGACTGGATCACGGCCGGGATCGTGCTCACTCGCGGCCGGGCAGGAAGTCCTTCAGGGTCGGGTTGCGAGTCTCGAGCTCGCGCAGCGCGCGTGTCTCGATCTGCCGCACTCGCTCCCGGGTGACGCCGATCTCCGTGCCCACCTGTTCAAGCGTGGCCGGCTCGCGGTCGCCGAGGCCGAAGCGGGCCTCGAGCACGTGCCTTGTGCGCTCGTTGAGGCCCTCCAGGGCCTCCTGAAGCTCCTTGGTGCGCTCGTTGCCCGCGACCAGGTCGTCGGGGCGAAGCGAGTTCACGTCCTCCACCATGTCGGCGAACAGCGACTCGCCGTCGCCCACCGGCGTCTCCAGCGAGACGGGATCCTCAAGCATCCGGCGAAGCTCGATCACGCGCTCCACCGGCAGCTCCATCTCGGCCGCCAGCTCACTCGGCAGCGGATCGCGGCCCAGCGACTGGGTCAGCTTGCGGTTGGCGCGATGGATCTTCTTGATCACGTCCAGGATGTGGAGCGGAAGCCGGATCGTGCGGCCCTGATCGGCGATCGCACGCGACATCGACTGGCGGATCCACCAGGTGGCGTAGGTCGAGAGCTTGTAGCCGCGCCGGTAGTCGAACTTCTCGACCGCCCGCATCAGACCCATGTTGCCTTCCTGGATCAGGTCGAGCAGCGGCACGCCGGACGAGGAGTAGGCCCGCGCCATGCTGATCACGAGCCGCAGGTTGCACTCCACCAGGCGCGCCTTCGCGGCCTCGTCGCCCATGTCCTTGCGGCGGGCGAGGTCGAGCTCCTCCTCGTGGGTCAGCAGGGCGCCGTCGCCGATCTGCCGCACATACGTGTGCAGCAGGTCGATGGCCGGTGCGGAGCTCTCCACCAGATCCAGCTCCTCGACCTCCGCCTCGGGCGAGTCGAGTGCTGCAGTTGGCTCGATCGGCGGCGTCAGCTCGTCGTCGGCAGGCGCGTTGCTCACGGGATGATCCTTTGTCGGGGGACGCGATTCGTCCCCGTGTTGGTGAAATCGGCCGCGCGCGCCAGACTCTTGAGCCCGAATAAGGTTGACTTGCGATTCGTCTTGCGTGAGTTAGCGCCCCCGGGGGATGTGCGGAGCCTCCCGGCGACCGACAACCAGTGCATGACGATGAAGATGTTGGGTCGCCTGCAAGGGGGCATCGATCCGTCGAATGCGCTCCGGGTGGAGCGCTCATGTTCACACGCACACGTGCCGGCGCAGCCCGCCGCGGCCGGCTACCGCTACCACGATCTGCGCGGCGAGCTGCCGCCCTTCTACCTGCGGCGGTTCCGCCACGGCGATACCTGTGCGGCCGTGACGCTGGTGGGACCGGTCGAGCTCTCGAGCGGCGCGGACGCCGAGCGCGGCGCTCCCGCCGTCGCGCTGGTACAGGTCAGCATCGGCGCCCGCATGGTGCCGTGGGAGTCGCTGATGGCGGCGCCCGACGATCCCGAGTTCTCAGCGCTGCTGACGCGGGCCGCGCTGGAGGCGGTGTTCGAGCTTCAGCTGCTGGAGCGCGAGGACTGCCCGATCTGCGCCTGAACGGCTGAGAGGGCCCTAAGCCCTAGAGTCCTCGGATGAGCGCTGAATCGAGGCGGGGCCGTACGCCGTGGTCCGCGGAGATCGTGGCGTGAGGAGGTGGCAACCGCCGCGACTGCCGCGCTCGGTGTGGCTGCTCGAGTCCGGCGGGTTCGTTGATAGCTTCGGCACCGGGCTGGTGTTCCCGTTCATCGTGCTCTACCTCCACGATGTGCGACACGTTTCGGTCGCGACCGCCGGGTTCTTCGTCGCCGTGCGAGGCGCCTCCGGCTTCGGCCTCGCCCCCATAGGCGGCCTGCTCGCGGATCGCCTCGGCGCGAGGGCTGTCGCCGTCGGGTCGATGGCGCTTGCGGCGGCCGGCTGGTTCGCACTCGCACATGTGACCGAGGCCTGGCAGGCCTTCGTGGTCGCCGTGGTGATTGGCGCCGGCAACGCCGGGTTCTGGCCCGCGTACAGCGCCGTGCTGGCCGATCTGGCGCCGCCGGACGTTCGCCATGCCGCCTTCAGCGTCTCAAACCTGTTGCGAAACGCCGGCATCGGCCTGGGCGCAGCGGTCGGTGGGCTGGTCGCCAACACCGCCCACCCCAGCACGTACGTCGACCTGCTCACGGTCAACGCGATCACCTTCGTCGCCTATGCGTTTATCGCGATCGCGCTCCCGCGCGGCCGCGCGCAGGTCGCGTCGGGAGACAAGGTCGAGTCGCGAGCGGGCTACCGACAGGTATTGGCGGACCGAGCACTGCTCGCGCTCGTGGCGGTAAACGCAGGGTTCATCGCCACCTTCACCGCCGCGAACTCCTTCGTCGCTCCGTATCTCCACGATCACGCCGGTGTCAGCGAACGCGGTATCGGCCTCGCCTGGGCAATCAACACCGGAGCGATCGTCGTGCTCCAGCTTCCGATCGCACATGTCATGGGACGGTGGCGCTACATGGTCGGTCTGGGGATCGCAGGAGGGGTATGGGCGCTCAGTCTGTGCCTGATTGCGGCCACCGGCGCCCTGCTGGCCGGCAGCGTGGCGGTTCTCGCCGTTGGCGCAGCGTTCATTCTGTACGCCGTCAGCGACTGCCTCCTGACACCGACGCAGGGGGCGATCATCGCCGGACTTGCTCCTGAGAACCTGCGCGGGAGATACATGGCGGTGTCCGCCATGAGCTGGGAGGTGGGCGGTTTCGTCGGCCCGGCCGCCGCGGGACTCATGTACGGCGTTGCCGCGACGGGCATGTGGTTCGTGTTCGCACTCGTCGCGCTGCTCACCGGTGTCGCGGCGCTCGGGGCGGAGAGGTTGCTACCAGAGGCAGCTCGGCGGTCCGCCGCCGAGGTGTCGACCGCGTAGGGCGGCCGCGAACGCTCCGTTGGTCAGCCGATCCGGCCCTCCGGCGAGACGGCCACGCCCGTGTCCTCGAGCCGCTTTCGGATCAGGAACTGGAACGTCGACCACGCCCCGCGGCGCGCGTCGAACATCCGGTAGACCTGCCACTCGGTCAGCATCGCGTCGTCCGCGCGGCGGGCCTGCGCCCAGTCGGCGAACTTCGGCAGGCGGCCGACGCGAAGCGCCAGCGCCGAGCCCTGGTCGATCGCCCGCTCCAGCCGCTCCTCCCCCACCGGCACGTCGAAGCCGGCCTCCTTGAGCGCGTTGTTGAGCGAGCCGAAGGTGTGCCAGTAGAG
Organism: Gaiellales bacterium; assembly: GCA_033856955.1. Classification (GTDB taxonomy): domain Bacteria; phylum Actinomycetota; class Thermoleophilia; order Gaiellales; family JAICJC01; genus JAICYJ01. The sequence continues at coordinate 1,795 of JAWVDZ010000082.1, read as the reverse complement.
CGACTTGGACGGCATCGAGCCCTTGCGGGCCTCGATGTCCTTCGCCGTCGGTACCCGGCCGAGCTGCTCGCCCAGGTCGCGCAGCAGCCGCAGCAGCTCCTCGCGGGTGGCGAATCGCCGCGGCACCAGCCCGGCGAGCCGCTTCGCCCGGTTCCACGACTTGAAGTGCTCGATCACCGTCTGCGGATGCACGGTCGTTTCCGGATCGGCCTCGAACTCGCGCATCGTCGGCGAGCGGCCGAGCCGCTTGGCGCAGGCGTTGAGTTCCTCGAGGATGTGCTCGTCGGAGTACCGCTTCCGCATCCCAGCCTGGAACTCCTCAAGCTGGCTGCGATCGATCCCCTCGATCGCTCGGTACACCGTCTTGCGCCGCATCGACACCCCTGAGACTCTGTCGCGCCGACCGGGCGCAAACTCTGGCAAACCCGCTGTGCGGGCGAAACGAGCATAGCAAAACGCGGGCTCTCTGCAAGCGCGATTTCGTGCCTTGCTTCGTTATCAACCCTCGCATCCCCGCAGCGCCGTCACGGCAGAGGCGGTCGGTACACTACATGCACCGTGACGACCCGCCCGCGTGAACGCGTCGATGAGCGCTTCTGTCTGATGATGCAGACGGCCGAGCGGCTCCGGCGCAGAGCCTGGCGCGGCTACCTCGACGCCACCCGCGACCAGGCTGACTACGGCCGGGCCGAGCCGGAGGCCTGGGCGCGACTGCAGGAGCGGCTGGCAGACATCGACGACGAGCTGGCCCAGGCGCTCTAGCGATGCTGTTCCGGATCAAAGCCGGGCTCGCCCGGTCGGTGGCTGTGCTCTCGCGCATCAGCGGCCGCGGTGGCGGAACGACGCTCCCCGGCAAGCTGCTGCTGCGGATGCAGCCGGATGCGATCGGCAGGCTGGCGGCGGCGCTGCCGGCCGGCTCGGCGCTGATCTCGGCCACCAACGGCAAGACGACCACGGCCAAGATGGCGGGGTCGATCCTGTCCCAGAGCCAGACCGTCTGCCGCAACGGCTCCGGCGCCAACCTGGCCTCCGGCGTAGCCTCCGCACTGCTCAACACCGATGGCGCCGATCTCGGGTTGTTCGAGGTGGACGAGGCCGCCCTGCCGGGTGTGGCGGGCGCGCTGACGCCGTCCGCGGCCGTCTTGGGGAACCTGTTTCGCGACCAGCTCGACCGCTACGGGGAGCTGGAGCTGGTGGCCGCGCGATGGCGGGAGATGGCAGCCACCCTCCCGCCCTCCTCGATGCTGATCTGCAATGCCGACGACCCGCTGGTGGCCTCGATCGGGCGTGGCCGCGAGAACACCACCTGGTTCGGCATCGACGATCCCGCCGCCGGGCTGGGCCGGATGCAGCACGCCGCCGACTCGAAGTGGTGCGTTCGGTGCGGCCATCGCTACGCCTACGACTCGATCACGCTCGGCCACCTGGGCGCCTGGCGGTGCCCCAACTGCGGCGACGCGCGGCCGTCGCTGGATGTGGTCGCGCGCGAGATTCAGCTGGACGGCCTGCGCGCGGTCTCGTTTCGGCTCTGCACGCCGCTCGGAGAGGAGCGAGTGCGGCTGCCGCTGCCCGGGCTCTACAACGTCTACAACGCGCTCGCCGCCGCCGCTCTGGCGCTGCGGCTGTCCGCGCTGCAGCCGCCCGCGCTGCGGTCGGGGTTGGAGCGGTTCTCGGCGGCGTTCGGCCGGTTCGAGCGGATCATGCTCGCCGAGCGCGAATCGGTGCTGCTGCTGGTCAAGAATCCGGCCGGCGCCAACGAGGTGATCCGTACGCTGGCTGAGGATCCCGCGCCCAA
>JAWVDZ010000081.1:0-3427 GCA_033856955.1 Gaiellales bacterium | reverse complement strand
TGTGGACGCACCCCGAGCTGACCGGCCGGGTCGGCTTCGACGCCCGGTACGAGATCTACACGCAGCACCAGCTGGAGGCGTACACCGACTGGGTGGCGGGCAAGGGGGAACGCCCGCAGTGGAGCCGCGTGCTGGCCGGCTACGACATCGTCGTGGCCTCGACGCTGCTTCGCCAGAACGTGATCAATCGCATGGATTCGCTGCCCGATTGGCACCGGATCTACTCGGACGCGGACGGTGCCGTGTTCGTGCGCGACGAGGCCTAGAAGCCTCGGCGGGACGCTGCAAAGCAGCCCGTGCGTAGTACCCTGATGGCCATGGGCGTTCCCACCGACGCGGAGCTCGTCCGGCGTGCGCGTGCCGGCTCCCGCGAGGCGGCGGGCGAGCTGTTCGAGCGGCACTGGCCCGGGGCGTGGCGCACGGCCCGCGTGGTCACGGGAAGCCGTGCAATGGCCGACGACGTCGCCCAGGATGCATTCGAGCGCGCGTTCGCGGCGCTGGCACGGTTCGACGAGCAGCGTCCGTTCGGCGCCTGGCTCCACCGGATCGTGATCAACCGCTCGCTCGACCTGCTGCGCCGCGAGCGGCGGCTGGTGGGGCTCGACTCGCCGGATCGGATCGAGAGCGAGTGGCGCGACCTCGAGGCCGAGGATCGCGCGCTGCTGGGAGCCGTCGAGTCGCTCGCGCCGCAGCGGCGGGTCGTGATCGTGCTTCGCTACGGACTCGGCTATCCGCCGGCCGAGATCGCGGCCATGATCGGAGTGCCCGTGGGCACCGTGCACTCGCGTCTGGCGCGGGCGCTCGAGGATCTGCGCGGATCGGAGCGGGAGGAGGCCGATGTCGAGCGAGCTTGAGCAGCAGCTGCAGCGCGCGTTGGCCCGGGTCGAGCCGGATGAAGCGGCGACCGAGCAGGCGAAGGCCGGCGCTCTGGCCGCGCTCTCCGGCCCGGGGCTGCGGTCGCGCTACCGGCTGGCGCTGGTCGCCGCGGCTCTGGTAGGGGCGCTGGTCGTGACCGGGGTGACGCTGGCGGCCAGCCGCACCGCGCGCGAGGTGGTGGGCATTGCCGACGGCTCGTCCGGCAAGCCGCATCGGTCCGTGGTTGGTCACGGCCCGCTGCCTCCCGGCTCGGGAGGCTTCGCGGCTTACAGCAACGGGCGGCTGTGGCTCGCATCGCCGGCCCTGAACGTCAACGATCGACCCTATTCCGCGGTCGAGTTGTCGCCAGGAGCGATCAACATGGCGGTGGGCAGCGGTCACCGGCTGAACGTCGTGCGGCTCTCGGATGGCAGCATCGCCTGGAGCCACGCCACCCCCGGCCGGGTGGTGGCGGCGGCCTGGGCTCCGATCGGCACAGAGATCGCGTATGTGGTGGCATCCCACGGCCACGCTCAGCTGCGAATGATCGAGGGGGACGGCGACCATGACCGGCTGATCGACGTGTCCGTGTCCGCGGTGGCGCCGTCATGGCGGGCGGACTCTCTGGCGCTCGCCTACGCCGGCAGCAAGGGCCAGGTGATCGTGCGAGACCTCTCGCGCGGCCGCACCACGGTGATGCAGCCGCGCGGCTGCCCGAGCGGACGGGTGAAAACGGCACAGGTGGCGTTTGCGCCCCGCGGTGCCCTGCTGGCGGCCTCGATCGGCAGCGACCTCGTGCTCGTCGCTGATCCCGCGCAGGGATGGGCCACGTGCAACAGCCCGGTATCCGGGATGACCCTCCGCTCGCTTGTACCACCCCCTCCGCCGCAGGTTGCCTGGATCTCTGGCCGGGAACTGGTGGCGTCGACCCTCCAGTGGGTGGCGAGGATGGCCGTGCGCGGCCACCACCTCGCCCGGGTGGCGGAAGCGGAGGCGCCTTCCGGCATCAACGGGCTCGCGGTCTCGCCCGATCGCCGCCAGATCGCCCTCGGTCTGTGGCAGGACGACGGCCTGCATCTCGTCGTGGCAGAAATGCCGCGATCAGGCAACACACAGCTTGATATCGTCTGGACGCTTCGCGGCCTGCCCGCGCCGTCAGCCATCACATCGCGCAGAATCGCACGACTGAGCGGGTTCGGCTGCCGAGTGATCGCGCAAGCCGCCTGCCTCCCGAGAGCCGCCCTGACCTGGCGGTAGTGGCTATACGCGCTCGGCGTTGAACTCGGCCGCGGCATCCTCGATGCCGGGTTTCGCGCCGGGGCGGATCGCGGCCCTGGCGTGGGTCAGGAACTGGGCCGGCGCGGAGGGGTCGAGCCGCTTCAGCCGCGATCCGCCCGGCACCGTCAGGAGCGCCTTGGCGGCGGCCGCGCGCGCGGCGAAGGCGACCGCGGTCATGCCCCGCACGGCGATCTCCCCGGCCGGGCCATGGTGCTTTCGTGTGTAGAGGGCGCGGCTTCGCTCCATCTGGTAGATACGGCGTTCGGGGACGCCGCTGGTGGTGGCGTTCTCGAAGTGCACCAGCGAGGCGTGCGGGAAGTAGGCGGTGGAGTAGCCGGCGTCGCGCATGCGCAGGCAGAGGTCGGGATCCTCGGAGTAGATGAACAGCTGCTCGTCGAAGCCGCCGACGGCCTCCAGGGCGGGCCGGCGGGCGAGGATGGCGGCGCCGCACACCCAGTCCACGCGGGCGATGCGATCGGTGGCGGACTGCACCCAGAACGCGCGCTGCAGCGTGAGCGTGGTCAGCGCGACGCGGGCGGGCGTCGGAAACCGGAACGCGGACGGCTGCACCGACCCGTCCGGGTAGAGGATCTTGGGACCGCAGGCGCCCACCTCGGGGTTCTGGTCCATGAACTTGCGCATGCTGTCCAGCATGCCGTCGTGCAGCACCGTGTCCTCGTTCAGGATCAGCACGTAGCGGCCCTGCGACCGGCGGATGGCCTCGTTGTGGTTGGCGCCGAAGCCGTGGCGATGCGGCCGCTCGACCACCTCCGCCTCGGGAAACGCCTCGCGCACGGCGGCGGCGCTGCCGTCGGTCGATGCGTTGTCGATCACGATCGTCTGCAGCGTCGTCTCGCGCGCCGCGTTGGCCAGCGACGCCAGGCAGTCGAGCAGCAGTTCCCGGTTGTCGGTGTTGACCAGGGAGATCGAGATATCGGGAGCGTCGCTCACCGCGTGAGGCCGGCGGCCTCGAGCTGGCCGGCCGCGGCGTCGACGGAGTCGGTCGCCTGCTGGGTCGCCACCCAGCTGAGCAGCTCGCGCATGCCGTCGGCGAACGTCACCTTGGGCGCGAAGCCGAGCGTCTCGCGGGCGAGCGAGATGTCCGAGAAGCAGTGGCGGATGTCGCCGGCGCGGTACTTGTTGACCACCTCGGGCTCGAGCTGCTCTTTGCCCAGCCCGCGTGCCAGCTCACGGGCGACGTCCAGCACCGAGCTCGACACGCCGGTGCCCAGGTTGACGGCCCGATCGTCGGCGCCTCCTGTCTCCAGCGCGGCAACGCAGCCGGCCGCGATGT
>JAWVDZ010000080.1:0-3958 GCA_033856955.1 Gaiellales bacterium | reverse complement strand
TGCGGGGAAACGGTCCACGCGCTGAGCAGCGTTTCGCAGATGTATTCGATCTGCGACTGAACAGGAAGGTTGAGCTGGTCGAGCGACCCACCGAGACGCTCCTGCAGCATCGCTCGGCGATCGGCATCGTGGCGCAGCAGCCGCACGTATCCCCTGCCGGACGCCCGCACAAGTGTCTCGATCTCGTGTGATTCGCCGGCGTGGGGCAGTCGAACCTTGAGAACCGCCGGCTCGCCCGCGTTCGTCATCGCTTCGGCGACGTACGAGTCGGAGCCTCCACGAAGAGTCGCTCCGACAACGACCTGCCAATCGGACTCCAGCTCACCGATCACTTCGGGTAGGCGCGCAAGCCACCGAGCGCCGCCGGCCCCCAGCCACTCAGCCTTCTGCCTCACTTCTCTCGGCACATCGAGTTCGCGACCGGTCATGCGGACACCATGGCATACTCACGGGCATGTGCAGAAACATCAGACCCCTTCATAACTACGAGCCGGCGGCCACGGCCGATGACGTTCACGACGCGGCGCTTCAGTACGTGCGCAAGATCAGCGGCATGACGAAGCCGTCGCGCGACAACGAGGACGCCTTCGCACGTGCGGTCGAGTCGGTCACGGCCGCCTCGGCTCAGCTCCTGCGCGAGCTGGTGCCGCACTCGCCACCCAAGGACCGGGCGCGCGAGATCGAGCGCGCACGCGAGCGGGCGGCCGTGCGTTTCGGCGCGACGGCCTAGCTCTAGGACAGAAAGCGTTCGGCCCGGTCGAGCTGCGCGTGCGCGTCGTCGGCCTGCTCGCGCAGCCAGCGAAACGCGTCGTCGCCCACCGGCAGGTGAAGCGGCGCGCCGCGGCGGGTTGCGGCACGCACGATCGCGTCGACCGCGATCTCGGGCGCAGCGCCCTTCTCCTGCGCGGTGTCGATGAACTCGCGCAGATCCTCGTGCACCTGGCGATAGTGCCCCTCCGGCTCGGCCGCGGCTGGCATCCGCGACTTGCCGCCGATCTCGGTGCCGGCGAACAGCTCCGGCTCGACGATCACGACCCGCACGCCGTCCGGCTCCAGCTCCTCGGCCAGCGACTCGCCGGCTCCGCCCAGGCCCCACTTCGACGCACAGTAGGCGCCGAACCCGGCCGAGCCGAACCGACCCGAGATGCTCGACACCAGCACCACCACCCCGCGCGCCTTTCGCAGCGCGGGCAGCAGCTCACGCACCAGCGCCAGCGTCCCGACCAGGTTCACCTCGAGCTGCTCGCGCAGCTCCTGGGACGAGATCTCCTCCAGCGGCCCGGCCTGGAAGTAGCCGGCGTTGCAGACGAGCGCGTCCAGCCGCTTGTGCTGAAGGTTGACCGTGCGGCCAGTGCCGCGATCTCGTCCTCGGCGCGGAGGTCGAGCCGCGCCGCTTCCGAGCCCTCGGGTGCGTCGGCCGCGCCTCCTCGCACCGTCCCGATCACCGTCCAGCCCATCTCCACCAGCCGCATCGCCGTGTCGCGACCAAAGCCGGACGATGTGCCGGTGACGACCGCGAGGCGCTGGCGGGGAGCCGTCAACTCGCGGCGGCTACGCGTCCACCGGGGCGGCCGCCGCGGCCGCGCCGAGGGTTGCCAGCACCGACCGGATGTCGCCGGAGGAGCAGGTGAAGATCGGCGTGTCGCGCTCGGTGTAGCGACTGGCCTCGGTCTCACGCAGCGTCATCATCAGGTCGAGGAAGTCGCCCACGAAGTCGGTCTCGAACGCCACCACGAACTCCTGATCGTCGATTCCGAACGAGTAGGTGGTGTTGATCTTGACGGTCGGGAACTTGTGGCCGGTGGCGATGTGCTCGTTCATGATTCCCTGCCGCGCGGGCTTCGAGAGCTGATACCAGGCGCGGGTCTTGACCATCGGGTAGATCAGCAGGTACTTGGAGTCGGGGTCCCACATGATCCGGCCGCGCTTGTGCATCGAGCGGCCCTCGCCCTTGACGTACTGCGAGCGCCGCGTCATCGAGAGATATGCATACGGCGTCTCGAGGTGGGGCCCCAGTGACGATCCGTGTAGGGCGGTTGCCAGTTCCTGGAAATCCTCCAGCCGCTCCGAGGCCTTCCACAGCATGAAGTCGGCGTCCGCGCGGATGCCGAACATCGTGTAGGCCCGGATCGGGAACCGGCCGCCGTGCTCGTCCACGATCGCCGCGAACTCGGCCAGTGCGGCCTCGCGCTCGGGCTCGGGCAACGTCCGGAGTCCCCGGTCGAGCTTGTAGAACGAGAAGTGCACGAACTGGCGATCCTCGCCGGCCGAATTGTTGCTCGCTGCGCCGTTCATCTCGCTCATGGCTGCGATGGTAGCAGCGCCCGATCGACCATCTTGTCGTGACCGTTTCGGCACGCCGGCGGTCTGGTTTCGTGACAACGGCCGGCCGTAGGTTGAGTGCATGACCATTCCATGCCGCCAACGCGGTCAGGCATCGATCGAGACGGCCGCCCTGGTGCCCGTGCTGCTGCTGGCCGCGCTGGCGTGCTGGCAGGCCGTGTTGGCCGCGTGGACGGGGGTGTCCGCCGCTCATGCCGCCCGTGCTGCCGCCCATGCCGAGATGGTCGGCGCCGCGCCGCGACCGGCCGCGTCCGCGGCCGTCCCGCGGTCGATGCGGGACGGTCTGTCGGTGACCGACCGCGACGGCCGGGTCAGGGTCACGCTGCACGTGCCGGCGGTGATCCCGGGCCTCGACGTGAGGCTGGGAGCGAACGCGGAGGTCGTCCGCCAGTGAGCCGCGATCGCGGTCAGGCAAGCGTCGAGATCGTCGCCTGTTGCGTCGTTCTGGTGCTGGCCGCGATCGCGATCGCTCAGCTGCTGGCGATCGCCCGCACGCGCGTCGAGGCCGAGCGGATCGCCGATCAGGCGGCCGTGCTGGCCGCCGAGGGCAGGCCGATCCCGCAGGCGCTGCGCGAGCGCGCGTCGATCGAGCTGCAGGGCGACCGGGTGGTCGTGCGGGTGCCGCTGCCGCTTGCCCTGCCGGGCGGACCCAGCGACGAGATCGTCACCACCACCATCCGGCCGTGAGCGAGCGCGGGCAGATCTCGGTCGCCGCTTGCGGCCTGCTGCTGGCGCTGGTGCTGGGCGGAGTGCTGGTCGCGACGCTGGGCCGGATCGACCGCGCCGGCGCGGCCGGTCAGCGGGCTGCCGACCAGGCTGCGCTGGCGGCGGGCCACTCGCTGGCCGGCGATCCGTCGGCGACCCAGCCGGCGCTGCTGGCGGTCGCCCGCGCCTCGGCTGCCGCCAACGGCGCCGGCCTGCGCTCACTGCGGCTGGTCGAGAGCGGTGGTCTCCCTTCCGGGGTCGAGGTCACGGTCGAGGTGAACGGATCCGAGGGCCGAGCGGTGCAGGCCACGGCCGCCGCCGAGGTGGTGTTCTCGGCCGACCTTGCGGGTGGCTCGTTTCGGCCTGTCGATCTGACCGGGCTGGATGGCCGCGGCGCGGTGGTGGCCGCGGCGGCTGCACAGGTGGGGTGGCCCTACGTCTGGGGCGGCGAGAGCCGCGCCGAGGGCGGCTTCGACTGCAGCGGGCTGGTCGACTTCGCCTACTCCGCCGCCGGCGCGCCGCTCCCCGGGCGGCCGACCGCGGCCGGCCTGTGGCAGCTCGCCCAGCACATCCCGGTCGCCGATCTGCTGCCCGGCGACCTCGTGTTCGCCGGGGCCACGGCCGGCGCGCCCTATCACGTCGGCATCTACGCCGGTCAGGGGTTCGTGCTCGCCGCACCGCACACCGGCGCTGTGGTCGGCTACGCGCCGATCGGGGCGGGCGGCTGGGACGGGTTCGGCCGGCTGATCTCGGACGGTGCCTCACCGGCGGACGACCGGGAGACGGCGGCCGCACGCCGCCACCAGGTGCCGAACCACGTGCTGCGGGCGGAGACCGAGCTGGGTCTGACGGACGACCCCGATGCGGCAGCGGCGGCCTTGGCCGCCGCGCAGTCCCGGCATCCCGGGTC
>JAWVDZ010000079.1:0-2666 GCA_033856955.1 Gaiellales bacterium | reverse complement strand
CAGGGCGACGGCGAAGGCGAGCGTGGCCAGCGCGGCGGTGGCACGGTCGATGTCGGCTCGTGGCGGCCCCCAGCGCTGGCCGCCGCCGCCGTCGCCTGCCTGCTCGCGGTGATCGTGCGCCTGCCGTTCGTCCACACCCCCCTCACCGCCGACGAGGGCGGCTACGGAGAGGTCGCCCGGCTGTGGGACGGCGGCGCCCGGCTCTACGATCAGGCCTGGGTCGATCGCCCGCAAGGGCTGCTGCTGGTCTTTCGGGCGATCCTGCATCTCGACGGGGGCTCCACCTCGGCGATCCGGCTGGCCGCGGCGGTGGTCGGCGCGCTGGTCGTGCTGGCCACGATCGTCCTCACGGCCCGGATCGCGGGCAGGATACCTGCGATCTGGGCGGGACTGCTCCTGGCAACGCTCGGCGCGTCGCCGCTGATCGAGTCGTTCACGCTCTCCGGCGAGCTGCTGGCATCGCTGCCGGCCGTGCTATCGCTGCTGGCCTTCGCGGCCTACCTGCGCCGGGGCGGGGGGCGGTGGCTGGTCGCATGCGGGCTGTTGACGGGCTGTGCGGTGATGACGAAGCAGTCGGGATTCGACGGCGGCCTGGCGGCGGTCGCCTTCCTGCTGATCACCCGCCGCCGCGCGGGGCTGGTGCCGTCGGCTGTGATCGTCCTCACCGCGCTGCTGCCGGTCGCCGTGGCCGTGCTGTCGGCACCCAGCGCCTCCGACTGGTGGTATGCGATGGTGACCTACCGCGGCCAGGGCGACTCGATCGTGTCGGGATCTCCGGGCGAGAGGCTGAGCCAGTTCTGGGACACGTTGCCCGAGGTGGCGCGGGCGTTGTCCGCGCTGGCTGCACTGGCGGCCGTAGGCTGGCGGCGGTCGCCGCTGCTGGCGCGGCTGTGGCTCGGCGCGGCGGCACTCGGCGTTCTCGGAGGAGGCAACTTCCATGCTCACTATTACGTCCAGCTGGCGCCGCCGCTGGCGCTGCTGGCCGGCGCCGGCGCCGCCAGACTGCTCGAGCGCCGCGCCGGACTGGCCGCCGGAGTCTGCGCCGGCCTCGCCCTGTGGGGCGTGGTGGCCGTGGCGCCGCTGTGGTTCGACTCGCCGCGCGCCCAGGCCGCGGCCGTGTTTCCCGGCGACGACCATCTCCAGCACGATGCCGCGGTGGCCGCCTACGTGCGAGCCCACAGCCGTCCCGGCGACCGCATCTTCGTGATGTGGGCGGCCGCGAACGTCTACTACCTGGCCGATCGCGATCCGGCCGTACCCTACATGTGGTTCCGAAACCTCCAGGCCGTGCCGGGGGCGCTGGACGATGTGCAGGCTGCCCTGGCCGCACCGGATCGGCCGCTGCTGGTGGTCGCCGAGCAGCAGCCGGCCGCGCTCGACCCGGGCGGCGAGACGGCTCGGCTGCTGGAGTCCGGGTACCGGCTGGTCGCGACCGTGAGCGGGGTGCCGATCTACCGCAGGCGGTGAGCGACCGGCGGGGTGCCCGCCACGGCGACCGGTACACTGCGCCCGCTTGGACGCCGGCGCCCTCCTCATCGCCTCGCTGATCGTCCTCATCCCCGGCGTCGGCGCCTCGCTCGCCCTCCATCGTCCGGGCGAGGCATCCGTGGCGACCCGGATCGCGCTCAGCTTCGGTCTCGGCTACGCCACGGTGGCGCTGACCGGCGTCGTGCTCGAGGTGCTGCGCGTGCTCTCGGAGGGCAGCTTCGTCGCGCTGCTGGCCGCGGTGACCATCGCGATGTGGGTGACGGCCGTTCGCCGCGGAGGGCTGCGCGCGCACGGTTCGGCCCTGGCCGCCGAGCTGCGCGAGGAGCGCTGGCTGATGTTGTCGGGACTGGCGATGCTGGCCGGCTTCGCGGTCATGCGGCTGCAGTTCTCACCGCTGATCAACTTCAGCATGTTCGGCCCCTGGCGATACTGGGCGGACGGCCTCGAGATCGCCGATGCCGGCCGCGTGCCGCAGCTGACGCTTCAGTGGGGCGCGACCTACACGCCGACCGTGAGCAAGGTGATCCTGAACAGCTACCACGCCGGGCTCAGCTACCTGATCGGCTCGGCGCCGCTGCCGGCGATGGGCGCGCTTTTGTGGGTGGCGGCGGTCGGCTTTGCCGCCGCGCTGTGGTCGCTCGGCCGCGAGCTGGGGCTGCGGTACACGGCGGCGCTGGTGCCGCCGCTGGTGCTGGTGCTGTTCGACAACGAGCTGCACCGCGACCTCGACGTCTACACGGCCGAGAACGTCGGCCGGATGGCGGCCGTCTGCGCGCTTGCGCTCGGCGTCCGCACGCTGCGCCGGCGCGGCGGCCGGGCGGAGACGATCGCCACCGGCGTGCTGTTCGCGGTCGCCGCCGGCAGCCACGGCATCCCGGCCTTCGTGATGCTGCTCGGGCTCGGCTGCTACGCGGTGGCGCTGATGCTGGTCGAGCCCGACCGGCGGGGAGTCGTGCTGCGGGTGGGCGCCGTGCTGGCGGTGACGGTGCTGGTGTGGGGCGCGAGCCTCGGGCTCTCGGGCGGGGACGTCGGCTTCCAGGGCGCGAAGGGCTCCAACCGCTATGCCGCCTTCGGCACGGGTGTCGATCCCACGGCCTCGCTGTTCACGGGCGAGCTGGTCACGCGGGCGCCCGACTCCGATCACTGGTACATCTCACCGCAGCACCTGGTGCGGGGCT
>JAWVDZ010000078.1:0-2924 GCA_033856955.1 Gaiellales bacterium | reverse complement strand
GCGGCTCCGGCTCGATCGCGTACTCGAGGCTGGCGCCGAAGTGGTCGCGGATCGGATCCGGCAGGTAGCCGCACGAGAGGATCACGCGCGTCACGCCGTGCCGGCGCAGGTGGTCGATCTGATGCTCCAGAAACGGCCGGTTGGCGATCGGCAGCATCGACTTCGGCAGCCACTCGGTGAGCGGACGAAGCCGTGTACCCTCGCCGCCAGCGAGGATGATCGCGATCACACCGGGGAGTCGGCGCTCGGCCTGCCGACCGACTCGTAGAGGAACCCGGCCGCCCGCGCCAGCGCCGGGTCGAGCAGGTTTCGCCCATCCACGATCAGCGGCGTCGCCATCGCCTCGCGCACCTGCGGCGAGGCCACCGACCGGAACTCCTCCCACTCGGTCACGATCACGACCGCGTCCGCTCCCCGCACCGCCTCCAGCATCGATCCGGCCAGCTCGACGCGATCGCCCAGCAGCGCCCCGGCGCCGGCCATCGCCACCGGGTCGTAGGCAACCACCTCGGCGCCCTCCGCCAGCAGCCGGGCGGACAGCACCAGGCTGGAGGCCTCGCGCATGTCGTCGGTGTTGGCCTTGAACGCCAGCCCCAGCATCGCCACCCGCCGTCCGCGCAGCGAGCCCAGGTGCCGCTCCAGCTTGCCCACCACCCGCCGCTTCTGCAGCTCGTTGACCTCGATCACCGAGGTCAGCAGCTGGAAGTGGTAGCCGGAGTTGCCGGCCAGCTGCTTGAGCGCCTGCACGTCCTTGGGGAAGCAGTTGTGCACGATCGTGCCGCCGGTGGTGACGAACGTCTCCGACTCGGGTACCTCCAGCGAGTAGACCCGCGTCTGCAGGGGCTCGCGGACGACCCGATCGACCGGCACCCACGCCACCCGCTGGCCCAGCGGCACCGGCTGCGATCGCGGCCGAAGCACGCCGCCCAGCGGGTCGAGCGGAGGCGGCGGGTCGGTCAGCAGGCGCGGCACCATCGTGCCCTCGACCAGGTCGCCGGCCATCTGCACGCCGTGCCGGTCGCCGACCAAGACGACGAACGGGTGGTCTGCGGTGGCGGTCACCGTGGCGCCGTCGCGCACGTGCACCTGCACGCCGTCGCCGTCATAGTCGCGCACGGTGATCGTCGAGACGGGCATGAACTGGGGCGTCTCGTCGCCGGGGTGCCACGACAGCACCTCCAGCCGGTCGGGATGCAGCACGTCGTCGCCGCTGCCCCGGTCGTGGCGGCGGAACAGCTCCTCCAGCGAGACGTCCTCCACGCTGTCGTCGGATCGCACCGTCACCTGCTCGTGGCCCGCCAGGCAGCTGCCGCCGTAGCCGATGCCGGGCCGCAGGAAGTGGCCGCCGATGCGCTCGTCCAGGCCCATCGCGTGGGCCACCACCGAGACGTCGGCGCCCACCTCCTCGCACACGTTCGCGATCTCGTTGATGAACGAGATCTTGGTGGCCAGGAAGGCGTTGCTGGCGTACTTGATCATCTCTGAGCTGGCCGGATCGGTGCGGACGACGGCGGTGTCGAGTTCGGCGTACAGCTCCGCCACCGCGTCTGCGTCGGCATCCTGGAACGAGCCGATCACGATCCGGTCCGGCTCCATGAAGTCCGAGATGGCACGCCCCTCGCGCAGAAACTCGGGGTTCGAGACGTAGCCGACGTGCGACATGCCGCGCGCGTCCAGCTCCGCCCGCACCTTGTCGCCCGTGCCGACCGGCACGGTGCTCTTCATCACAAGCACGAACCGCTCGCCACCCTTCGGCAGCTCGTCGATCACGCGGCTCACCCGCGACAGGTCGGCGTCGCCGGAGTGCATCGGCGGCGTGTCCACGCACACGAACACGATCCGGCACTGCTCGAACAGGTCGCCCACCTCGAGCGTGAACGTGAGCCGGTCTCGGTTTCGCTCCAGCAGCCGCTCGATGCCCGGCTCATAGATCGGCACCCGGCCCTCGCGCAGGTCGGCCACCCGCTGCGGATCGATGTCGCGGCAGACGACGCGGTGGCCGAGGTCGGCGAAGCATGTGGCCGTGACGAGCCCTACATAGCCGACGCCGAGCACGCCCACCGGGGTGTCGGCGGGAGGAGTCATCGCACGGGCTTCAGCGACCGCGTGATCGCGATCATGTCCTCGTTGGACATGTCGTCGCGAAGCGTGTTCTGCACCCAGTAGGCGGTGCCGTGCCAGATGAACGCGATCATGTGGATGTGGCTGCCGTTGAAGTAGAACTGGTAGGTACGGCCGTCGAGCTTACGCTGCTGATCGGAGTCGGCCAGGATCGGCGCCTTGGTGAAGCGCGTCTCTTCGATCCCCCAGTAGGCGCCGGGCGTGCCGTTGAACCACCAGTAGGCGTAGGCGGAGTTGCTCCCGCCGCCGGCATCCTTGATGTTGTAGGTGCGCACCGACGTGCCCGAGTCGGGCGAGCCCAGCATCGTCTGGAGCGTCGAGACGCTCTGGCGCACGGTCGGATACAGCATGCGGAAGTTGACGTGCGCCGCCGCGAAGACGTCGCGATACACGGTCGGGTCGCGGGTGATGTCGTCCGGCAGCCGGCCCGATGCGGCGTTCGACGGCGGCTGGTGGGCGAGCGTCCCGGTGAAGCTCTTGCCGATCACGACCACCAGCCCGCCGCTGGCGTAGGCGGCGTAGGTCGGCGTCATCGGATGCGTCTGTGACGCGCCCAGGATCGCGGCCACGTCCTGGGCGGCGGCCCGGTCCTTGGGCCGGTAGTAGACCGAGTTCTGCTGGAAGGTGAAGCTGGGCGCCGGCGTCGTCGAGACGGTGACCGGGTAGCCCCAGGTCATCAGCGCGGTGCCGGCCTTGCCGGCCGACCCGTCGGTGCCGTTGCCGTTGACAACGGTCATGGCAACGCCGCTGGGCTCGACCTGCGGCTTGAACGCCTTCGGTGGCGGGTTGCCGTTCGTGTCCTT
>JAWVDZ010000077.1:0-7877 GCA_033856955.1 Gaiellales bacterium | reverse complement strand
GCGCAGGCCTCCTACGAGGCGATGATGACGATGCTGCCGACCTTCCTGGCGGGGACGAACTGGGTGATGCACTCGGCCGGGTGGCTGGAGTCGGGGCTGGTCTCGTGCTACGAGAAGTTCGTGGTCGACGTCGAGATCCTGCGGATGTTGAAGGAGGAGTTCACGCCGCTCGAGATCGACGAGGCGTCGTTGGCGTTCGATGCGCACACCGAGGTCGGCGCGGGCGGGCACTTCCTGGGCGCGGCACACACCCTGGAGCGGTTCCGTGAGTGCTTCTACCGGCCGCTGCTGTCCTCGACGGAGAACTTCGAGCGCTGGAAGCGGCTGGGCGAGCGCGACACGACGACCCGCGCGGGCGAGATCTGGCGGGCCAAGATCGAGGAGTACGAGCCGCCCGCGATCGACCCCGCGGTGCGCGAGCAGCTGGCGGAGTACGTGACGCGGCGCCGGGCGGAGCTGGGTGACTAGCGCTCCGGACTACACGCGGGCGGCCAGGCCCAGCGCCTCGCGCATCGCCAGGATGTGGGCCGGGGTGCTGCCGCAGCAGGCGCCGATCACGTCAACGCCCAGCTCGCTCATGCGAACCGCGTAGCCGGCCATCACCTCGGGCGTGCCGCCGTAGCGGAACTCGTCGCCCACCAGCTGAGGCAGTCCGGCGTTGCTCTGCGCGAGCAGCAGCACGCCCTCGGGCCGGCTGGCCGACATCACGGTCATCACCTGCTCGATCTCCTCGGGGCCGCTGCCGCAGTTGCCGCCGATCATCTCGACGCCCAGCTCGGTGATCGCCTCCAGCGCCTGGAGCGGGCTGACGCCCATCATCGTATGGCCCTTGAGGTCAAACGTCATCGTCACCGCCACCGGCAGAGTTGGCGCTCCCCTGCGGGCGCCCTCCACGGCGGCACGCACCTCGCCCAGGTCGGAGAACGTCTCGGCCAGCAGGATGCTGGCGCCGCCGGCGGCCAGGCCGGCGGCCTGCTCAGCGTACAGATCGGCGCACTCGTCGTGGGTCATCACGCCCAGCGGCTCCATCAGGTCGCCGGTCGGCCCCATGCTGCCTAGCACCAGTGCGCCGCAGCCGTCGGCCACCTCGCGGGCCAGCCGCGCGCCTGCCTCGTTCAGCTCGTGGACACGATCCTCGAGGCCGTGCAGCGCCAGCCGCGGCCGGGTGCCGCCGAAGGTGTTGGTGGTGAGCAGGCGGGCACCGGCGTCGGCGTACGCGGAGTGGATCACCCGCATGCGGTCGGCGTGCTCGAGGTTCCAGATCTCGGGCGATGCGCCTGGCATCAGCCCCGCCGCCTGAAGCATCGTGCCGATGGCGCCGTCGCCGACCACCGGCCGGTCGTCTCCCAGTAGCTCTGCGATCGCTCCCATCATTCCTCCAACATCGATTCCAGCCGGGCGGCGTCGTACTCCCTGTCCAACCGCTCGGCGACTCCGGCCGCGACCTCGTCCGGCGACCCTTCCTCGGCCTGCCACTCGCCGTGGTGCCACTGCTCAAGGTATTCGTCGGATCCGGCCATGTTCTGCCGCATCGCGGCCTCGTCGATCGCCTCCTGGAAGCGCGCCGGCAGGCCCGACTTGGCCGTGGCCTCGCCCTCCCGCGCGGTCACCATCGAGGGAATCTCGCGCCAGTAGGTGATCCGGTACTCCGCCATCGTGAGGGCGGATTCTACCCCCGACGCCGCCCGGCCAACACGTCACAATAGAGTGCCCATCCCGTCACGCCCAAACGGGGAGTGTTTGAATCCAATAATTGGGCGCGAGAGACGATCCGGTCAACCAGGCGATCGAGGCGTCACAAAGTGGTGTCGGGAGCGCAAGCTCCACTTCATGAGTGTTTGACACCACGCACTGTCCGTTAGCGGACGATTGAGTCGACAAGCGGGCGCTCGCGCAGGTAGGGCAGCGGCTGGGACGGGTCGTCGGAGTCGATCTCGCGGGCCAGGCGGTGGCCGTCGAAGATGGCGTCGGCGATCAGCCGCGGCGCGACGCAGTCGCCGATCCGGTACAGCCCCTCGATGCCGGCCGCTGCCAGCGCCGCCGGGTCGGCGGCGAGTTCCTGGTACAGGGTGTCGTCGGACAGGCGTTGCGTGACCAGCACCACCCCATCCACCTCCAACTGGGAGCGTGTGCCGAACTCGCCCTCCAGCTCGATGCCTCCCTCCGTGACCCTGTCCACCACCACGCCCCGGTGGACGACCACGCCCAGGTCATGCAGGCGCTGGCGCACGGGGCGACCCTCGAGCGTCTGGTCGCTGTAGGGCGAGACCGCCTCGTGGCAGGTGACGAACTCGACCTCGAGGCCCTCGCCGCGAAGCTGCTCGGCGATCGCGGTGCCCGTGAAGTAGCCCTCGTAGTCAACCACCGCCACCCGAGATCCGGGCGGACGCTTGCCGTCCACCATCACCTGCTCGGGCGTCAGCACATGTGGCAACGCGGCGTCGGCGCCGGGGATCGGTCGGCGGGTCACGCCGCTCAGGCCATCGCCGGCCCAGTGCGCGCCGCTGGCCACGATCACGATCTGGGCGCCGTAGTCGAGCACGTCGGCCGCCGTCATCCGGGCGCCCATGCCCAGCGAGACGTTCGCCAGCCGGTCGAGCTGCACACGCCGGTAGTCGATCACGTGGCCCCAGCCGCCCAGCCCCGGCATGCGCGTGATCCAGCGCATGCAGCCACCGATGTCGTCATCGGCGTCAACAAGGTGGACAAGCTCCATCTCGCGCTTGCCGAGCACGGTCGCGCACTCCATGCCGGACGGGCCCGCGCCCACCACCAGCACCGCGCGGTCGGAATTGGCCGCGCGGGTGAACTTCTCGGGATGCCAGCCACGGCGGTACTCCTCGCCGGCGGTGGCATTCTGGGTGCAGCCCAGGTGGTGGCCCCAGATCGAGCGGGAGTAGCAGGCATTGCAGCCGATGCACTCGCGCACCTCGTCGTAGCGGCCCTGCTCGATCTTGCTGGGCAGGAAGGGATCCGAGATCGAGGGCCGCGCCGCGCCGATCAGGTCGATCGTGCCGCCCCGCACCAGCTCGGCCATCCGATCGGGATCCGTGAAGCGTCCCACCACCACGATCGGCTTCTCGGTCGCCTCGCGCGCCCGCCCCGACCACTTCATCTGGTAGCCCTGGTCGAAGAACCGCGACGGCCCCGAGTCGAGCCGGCCGGCGCCCCACATCGAGCCGATCACCACATCCCACAGGTCGACCATGTGGTCGGCGGCGCGGATGAAGGCCAGCCCGTCGTCCATCGGCACCCCCGACAGCTCAAGCGTGTCGGCGGCGATCCGCACCGCGATCGCGACATCGTCGCCGACCGCCTGCTTGACCAGCTCGATCGCCTCCAGCCAGAAGCGGGCGCGGTTCTCGAACGAGCCGCCGTACTCGTCGCTGCGGTGGTTGTAGACCGGCGACAGAAACTGCGTGGGCAGGTAGGTGTGCGACCCGTAGACGTAGATGATGTCGAACCCCGCGCTGCGCGCCCGCTTGGCCGCGGCCACCCACTGCGCCTGGGCACGGCGGATGTCGTCACGGTCCATCTGCTTCGGCACCACCACGCTCTCGAGGTCGCTGCCGATCTGCGACGGCGCCAGCTGCGGCAGCCGCGCCTCGCGGCTCTCGGCGTACACCCCGCCGTGCCACAGCTCGACCCCGGCCAGCGCTCCATGCTCGTGTGCCCTGGCCGTCATCAGCGACAGCGCACGCATGTCCTCGTCGTCCCACAGCCGCGCCGACACGTACGGCGTCTCATCCGAGTCAGGGCTGATCGAGCAGTACTCGGTGCAGACGGCGGCCCAGCCGCCCTCCGCCTTCATGCCGCGGAAGGCCGCCTGGGTCCACGGCTTCTCAACCCCGAAGCCGGTGCAGTGAGGCACCTGGTAGAAGCGGTTTCGCAGCGTCTTCGGGCCGATCTTGACCGGCTCGAACAGGATGTCGTGGCGGGGTTCGCGAGGCATGATCGAGACTAGTAGTCGCTCACCGGCAGATCGGCCTTGCGGCGCGTCACGTACTCGCGCAGCTCCTCGTCGACGGCGTCGGCGATGCCGGGATCCTGGTAGCTCTCGAGCAGCGCCTTCCACTCGCGGGTGGCGAGCTGGTCGGTGGTCAGCGAGCCCTGCTTCTCCCAGGTGACGTAGGCCTGCGAGCGAAACAGCGGGCTCATGAACATCCAGTCGCGGAAGTGCTCGAGCGTGTGGTCGTTGGCCAGGAACATGCCGCCCGGCCCCTCCTCGGCGATCGCGGCCATCGCGAACCGCTCGTCGTTGACGGGAATGCCCTCGTCGATCATCTGGAACATCCGCAACAGCTCCAGGTCGATTGCGAACTTCTCGTAGGAGGCGGTGAGACCGCCCTCCAGCCAGCCGGCGGCGTGCATCACGAAGTCGGAGCCGGCCAGCATCGTTGCCCACAGCGTCATCGTCGTCTCGGCTGACGACGCCGCGTCCAGCGAGTTGGAGGAGCAGAGCCCGCCACCGCCGCGGTAGGGCAGGCGGTAGCGGCGGGCGAGCTGGCCGCCGGCCAACGTGCCCAGCACCGACTCCGGCGTGCCGAAGGCGGGGCCGCCGGTGCGCATGTCGACGGCGGTGAAGAACGAGCCGAACACCGCCGGCGCGCCCGGCCGGATCGACTCGATCAGCGCCACGCCGGACAACGCCTCGGCAACCTTCAGCACCAGGCCGGAGGCGATCGTGATCGGAGCCGTCGCCCCCGCCAGCAGGAACGGCGTCACCACCACCGGCTGTCCCGCGCGCGCCCACTCGCTGAGCGCGTCCACCATCAGGAAATCCCACACCAGCGGGCTGTTGGGGTTGACGATGCCCATCAGCGCCGGCGTCTCCGCAATCGCTTCGCGGCCGCCGCAGGCGATCGCGGCCAGCTCGACCGCGTCGCGCGCCTTGGGGCCGGACGTGCCGTAGCAGACGTGTGGTTTGTCCGACCAGCGAAGCACCGAGTAGTCCATGTCCAGGTGACGGCTGTGCTCGTTCAGGTCCGACGCCTCGACGGTGCCGCTCTGATGGCAGGTGATCAGGTCGGCGGCGTGCGCCATCTTGACCAGCTCGACGTGCGATTCGTAGGTGCCGTCGCGGCGGCCCCGCTCGAGGTCGGAGCAGAACGGCGAGCCGCCGACCGGCGCCAGCACCGGCTTGCGGCCTCCGCCGATGGTCACAGCCTTGTCGGGGTTACGGCCGCGCAGCGTGAAGGTGGCCGGCGCCTTGGCCAGCATCTCCATCACGAACTCGCGATCCCAGCGCACGCGCTCGCCGTCGACGTTCTGGCCCAGCCCGCGAAGCATCTCCAGCGCCTCCGGATGGCGGACGTCGGTGCCGATCTCCTCCAGCACCGTCATCGCGCGGTCGTGCACCGCGTCGAGCTGCTCCTCGCTGAGAACCTCGCGGCCGCTGTCGCTGGTGAACACGGCGCGACTGTACCGCAGCCCCGGGCTACGACCGCCCGGCAACCACCCGCCGCACGAAGGCCGCCACGGGCGCGGCCAGCGACGCCCCGATCCGGCGCGGATCGCGCTGCCCTCCGGCCACCTTGAAGCCGTGATCGCCTCCCTCGATCGCCACCAGCTCGGCCCGGGCACCGAGCCGCTCGAGCACGCCGGTCAGCAGATCGGACTGTGCGAAGGCGTCGCGCGTGCCCTGGACGAACAGCATCGGCACGCGGATGCCGTACAGGTGCTCGTCGCGGATCCGCTCCGGCCTGCCGGGCGGATGCAGCGGATAGGCCAGGAAGACGAGCCCGGCAGCCGGCATCCCCTCGGCCACCGCCATCGACGCCATCCTGCCGCCCATCGAGCGGCCGCCCGCCAGCACGGGCAGCCCGCCCGCGCGCCCCTGCGCCTCGGCGCAGGCCGCCCGGTAGGCCTCGATCAGCACAGGCGCCCGATCAGGTGCGCGCCGGCCCTCGCGCATGTAGGGGAAGTCGAACCGCAGCGTGGCAACGCCCATGCCGGCGATCGCCTCGCAGAAGCCGGCCAGCAGGGGGGCGGTCATCGGCGAGCCGGCGCCGTGGCCCAGCACCAGCACCGCGACGGCATCGGCGGGCCGGGTCTCGAGCAGCGGATGGCCGTACGCGCTCACGGGATGGAATGATGTCACCGTGAGCGGCATCCTCTACCTCGGCACCTCCGGCTTCGCCTACGACGAGTGGAAGCACGGCGCCTTCTACCCGGAGGGGATGCCGGCCGGCGGAATGCTGGCGCATTACGCGAGCGTGTTCGGGTCGGTCGAGATCAACTACACCTTCCGCCGCTTTCCCACCGAGAAGACGCTGGCGACGTGGCGCGAGCAGACGCCGGACGGCTTTCGCTTCACGCTCAAGGCCAACCAGCGGATCACGCACACCCGACGGCTGAGGGAGGCGGGTGACGAGGTGCGAGCGTTCGTCGAGCAATCGAAGGCTCTCGGCGACCGGCTGGGGCCGATCCTGTTCCAGTGCCCACCCAACCTGAAGTTCGACGAGGCCGTGATCCGCGGATTCATCGACGACATGCCGCCCGGTCTGTCCGCGGCGATGGAGTTTCGCCACCCCAGCTTGGACGACGCCTGGCCGCTCCTGGCCCAGAGGGGCATCGCCCGCTGCGTTGCCGACACAGACGAGCACGAGGCGGCCGAGGACACGCTGTCATGGCAGCCGTTTGGCTACCTGCGCCTGCGCCGAGCGGAGTATTCCGACACCCAACTGGAGGTCTGGGCTGGTCGCATCCGCGCCGCGCTGGACGGCGGGTCGGACGTCTACTGCTACTTCAAGCACGAGGATTCGGCGGCCGGGCCGCGGATGGCGTTGCGGCTGCGGGCGATGATCGAGGCCTGATCCGGGCCGAAGGCTGCCAACCGCCTCCGGCCCGGGTGATGCAGGCTCAGTTGTGCTGGACGGTGAGCGTGAAGTGGTTCAGCTGCGCATTGTCGAAGGCGTGCAAGTTCGCCACCTGGACGGTGACGGTGGTCGCCCCGGCGCCGATCACACCCGCCCACTCGAACGAGGCGGTGGTCGGACGCGGCGCCTTGATACCGATCTTGCCCGTGTTGTCGAACAGGACTACTGACCCGGGGGAGAGCGGCACACCGTTGACCAGCACCCGCGCTCGCAGCGCGGCGTAGTCATGGCCGGCGAACACCCCGCCGGACTTCCAGTCCTGCACCCAGCCGGCGGCCGAGAACTGGACGGCGATCACGCCGCCGCCTGCGGCGAATGAGCTGGTGGTTACGGTGACGTAGCTACCCGACGGTGTGCTGAACGCGCCTCCCGTCTTGAAGTCGACATTCGGCGCCGCGCCGCCGCTGACCCCCGCCCGCGCCACCGCGGTGGCGACGGCCAGCGCGACGACCAAGACTGCGCCGATGGCGATCCGCTTCCTGTGTCTCATGCCCGCTCCTTGATCGAGGTGGCTTTGAGACTACCGCGCGGCCCCGCAACGCCTTGTAGACGGCGGGCACGGTGATGGCGTGCTCGTCGCTGAGAGGCTCTAGCATGGGCGAGGACGCCGTCACCGTGCAGGGAGTCTCGAAGGGGCCGTGCCGTTCCGCTCGCTTGACTTCATCTACGTCCCCACCGACGACGTGGACGCCTCGGCTCGCGCCTACGTCGATCAGCTCGGCGCCGAGATGGTGTGGCAGGTGCGCGGCATGTCGACCGTCGTCGCCTGCCTGCGCGTCTCCGGCGACGGACCGGCGATCCTGCTCAGCGGCCACCTCGAGGGCCCGACTCCGATCCTGATCTACCGCGTCGACGACCACGACGCGACGGTGGCGGCGCTGCGCCGGGCCGGCATCGCGGTGCGCGAGCTCGAGATCCCGCATGGGCCATGCGCCGCGTTCACGGCACCCGGCGGACAGCGGCTGGCGGTCTACCAGCTCACACGGCCGGGCGCCGATG
>JAWVDZ010000076.1:0-4599 GCA_033856955.1 Gaiellales bacterium | reverse complement strand
CCGAGGGCATCCGGTACGAGGTGGGCGACCCGAGCGACCCGGTCGTGGCCAGGAGCCTCGTCGACCGGATCGCCAGCGAGGTCGGTCCGCCCGAGGTGTTGGTCAACACCGTTGGCACCTACCACCTTGGAGATGCCCTCGACACGACGCCCGAGGACCTGCGGCTGATGATCGACGTCAACGCCGGCAGCGCCTTGTGGCTGACTCAGGCTGTGGCGCCGTACATGCGGGAACGCGGCTCGGGCGCGATCGTGCACGTGGCCGCCCGCCCGGGGCTGGAGCCGACCGCCGGCATGGCCTCGTACGGCGTCAGCAAGGCGGCCCTGGTCCACCTCGTCCGGGTGCTCGACCTGGAGCTGCACCCGATCGGGATCCGGGTCAACGCCGTCGCTCCGCAGGTCGTCGACACGGCAAAGAACCGCCCGTATCTGCCTCCGGAGGTGCTGGCGCACGCGGTCTCGCCTGGCGCGATCGCCGACATCATCGGCTATCTCGTGAGTGACGCCGCCGCACCGATCAGCGGCGCGGTCGTGCCGGCGTACGGCCCCTGACCCGTCGCACTGAAAGGATCACCATGTCTTCCAGCTCCCCAAGCCGCCGCACGTTCCTCGCGGGTGGCGCGGCACTTGCGGCCGGCCCTGCGATCGCCACCCTGGTCGGCGGAGTTGTTGCCCAACCGGCCTCCGCAGCCGACACGTTGCCGGACTACGCGCCGATACCGCCGGGCGCTCTGGGCCCGGCCCTCAACGCGCAGGGCTACTACGTCGGGCGGGTGGAGAAGAACCTGTACTGGGTCACCGACGGGACCTACCAGGCGGCCTTCCTGACCACCAAGGAAGGGGTGGTGCTGTTCGACGCGCCACCCACGATCGGGAACAACCTGCAGCGCGCCATCGACGAGATCGCGTCTGCCAACGGCGTGTCCAACAAGGTGACCCACATCGTCTACTCGCACCACCATGCCGACCACCTCGGCGCCTCGTCATTGTTCGGAAAGCAGGTGGTCCGGGTCGGCCACATAGACACCAAGAAGCTGCTGGCCAGGGACAACGATCCGACTCGGCCCGTGCCCGATGTGGTCTTCGAAACGCACCACACGCTGCGTATCGGCGGGGAGCGGATCGACCTGGCCTGGCTCGGCACCAACCACACGCCCGACAACAGCTACATCCACTTCCCGAACCACGACACCCTGATGCTGGTCGACATCAACCTGCCCGGTTGGGTGCCGTACGACAGCTTCAACCTCAACGAGGACGTGCCCGGGTCCATCGCCGCACCGGCCAAAGCCTTGGCGTACCCGTGGAAGCACTTCATCGGCGGCCACATGGGTCGCCTCGGCACCCGTCACGACATGGTCGTGTACGAGCACTATGTGAAGGACCTCCTTACGGGCGTCAAGAAAGCTCTGACCGCGGTCGACCCCACCCCGTTCTTCACGAAGTACGGCAACTACAGCTGGGCCGGGGTGAAGACCTACCAAGACGCGCAGGTCGCCTACGCATCCGCGCCGGTCATCAAGGAATACGAAGGCATTCTTGCTGCTGCGGACGTCTACACCGCCAGCACGGCGTTCATCCTGCTCGAGTCGATCCGGCTTGACCTCGGTCTCGGTTCGCAGGTGCACCCATGACCCGCATCGGCGTCATCCTCGGCAGCACCCGCCCCGGACGCCGCGGCGAGCCGGTCGCTCGTTGGGTGATGGACGAGGCGGGTCGGCGCAGCGACGCCGAGTTCGACCTGGTTGACCTCGCCGACTATCCGCTTCCCCACCTGGACGAGCCGTTGCCCCCGAGCATGGGACAATACCAAAACACCCATACCCAGGAGTGGGCTGCGACCATCGGCCAGTTCGACGGCTACGTCTTCATCACTCCCGAGTACAACCACTCGACGTCAGGTGTGCTGAAGAACGCCATCGACTTCCTTTACGCCGAGTGGAACAACAAAGCAATGGGAGTCGTCTCGTACGGCGCCATCGGCGGTTCCCGAGCGGCCGAACATCTCCGCCTGATCGCCGGTGAGCTCAAGTTGGCCGACGTGCGGACCAACGTGACCCTCTCCTTGGTCACGGACTTTGAGAACTTCACGGACTTCAACCCCATTGCGCGGCAGGCCCAGGTGCTCGACACGCTGCTGACGGAGGTCGTCGCCTGGAGCCAGGCGCTCGCGCCATTGCGACAGGTCACGCAGGCCGCCTAGCCGAGAAGATCTTGCCGGGAAGGAAGGTTTGGTGATGGCTTCAGACGCTGAGCCGGCCGCCCAAAGCAAGGGAGACGGCCACCAGAACGGACTCGAGTCGTTCGAGGACGTAATCGGAGAGCTGCCCAGCCGGCGATGGTGGGCCCTGTCGGTGATCGCCATCGCACAACTGATGGTGGTGCTCGACGGCACCGTGGTGACCATCGCGCTGCCCTCGGCGCAACGCGCCCTGCATATCTCCAACGCTGACCGGCAGTGGGTGATCACCGCCTACACCCTGGCGTTCGGTGGCCTGCTACTGCTGGGCGGACGCATCGGCGACTACCTCGGTCGTAAGCGGATGTTCCTCGTCGGGCTGCTCGGGTTCGCTGCCGCGTCGGCCCTCGGCGGTGCTGCTCAGAACGGCGCCACCCTCTTCGGCGCCCGGGCGGTCCAGGGCCTGTTCGCGGCACTGCTCGCGCCTGCAGCCCTGTCGCTGGTCACGGTGACGTTCACCGAGGTGAAGGAACGGTCTCGGGCGTTCGCGGTGTACGGCGCCATCTCCGGAGGTGGCGCCGCGATCGGCTTGATCCTGGGCGGCACGCTGACCGAGTACGCGTCCTGGCGCTGGTGCCTGCTGATCAACGTGCCGATCGCGATCGTGGCCTACCTGGCCGGCACCATCCTGGTCACCGAGAGCAAGTCCGGGGGCGGCAGCTCCTATGACATCCCGGGCGCAATCCTCGGCACGACCGGACTGGTCGCTCTCGTCTACGGCTTCACCGAGGCGGCCAAGACCGGTGTCGGCTGGCTCTCGGTTCAAGCCATCAGCTATCTCGTAGGCGCCGTCCTGCTGTTGGTCGGGTTCGTGCTCGTCGAGCTGCGGTCGCCGAGCCCATTGTTGCCGATGCGGGTGGTGCTCGATCGCAATCGCGGCGGCACGTATCTCGCTTCCTTGCTGGTCTTCGCCGGGCTGTTCGCGATGTTCCTGTTCCTGAGCTACTACTTCCAGTACAACCTGGGCTACAGCGCGCTCAAGTCGGGCATCGCATTCCTGCCGTTCAGCGGGGGCATCATCGTCACCTCTGGCGTCGTGTCGACCCTGCTTCCGCGCACTGGGCCCAAGCCCTTGATGCTGATCGGGCTCGCCATGGGAGCGGCCGGTCTGGCCACCTTCACGTTCATCTCGGACACCAGCAGCTGGGTCACCAGCGTCCTGCCAGGTGAGCTGCTGATGAGCATCGGCCTGGCGCTGGTGTTCGTTCCGCTCTCGAGTCTTGCGCTCACCGGGGTGAGTGACGACGACGCGGGAGTCGCGAGCGCGGTGCTCAACTCGACCCAGCAGATCGGTGGATCGCTGGGGACGGCGTTGTTGAACACTTTCTATGCGAGTGCGGTCTCCTCCTATGTCGTGGCCCACCATCTCTCCCCATCCGCGTTCAATCCGCTCGCCGCGATCCATGGCTATCACGTGGCGTTCTGGATCGGAGTCGGGCTGGTCGCCGCAGCGTTCGTGGCCATTCTGGTCATGGTCAATGCAGGAAAGGATGACATCGCCACGCAGCCCGGCGTACCAGCCGGCGCCTAACCAACTGAGGGAGAGGCACTTGATCGGAGGAGGGTCATTCGACTTGGGCTCCTGGCGTGTCCGCCGGGCCGGGTACGGGGCGATGCAGCTCGCCGGCGACGGGAGGTTCGGGCCGCCGCGGGACCGCGACGAGGCGCTGCTGGTGCTGCGCGCGGCCGTGGCGGCCGGGGTCAATCACATCGACACCGCCCAGTACTACGGGTCGGGCACGGTCAATCAGCTCATCCGCGAGGCGCTGAACCCCTACCACGACGGCCTGGCGATCGTCAGCAAGGTCGCCGCCATCCACAGCACCGAGCTGCGCCAGGGCATCGAGGACAACCTGCGCACCCTCGGCGCCGACCGGTTGGCGGCAGTCAACCTGCGGATGATGGACCCGTTCGAGCCGCCGGGCAGGCAGTTCGACTCGCAGCTCGCGGCACTGGTTCAGGCCCGCGAGGAAGGGCTGATCGACGGCATCGGCCTGAGCAACATCTCCCGGCAGCACCTGCTGCAGGCAGTCGCCCAGACGGACATCGTCTGCGTGCAGAACCTGTTCAACCTGGCCGACCAGCAGTCCCTGGACGTCCTCATCGAGTGCCAGGCCCGCAACATCGCGTTCGTGCCGTTCTGCCCACTGGGCCTGCCCGGTGAGCAGCGGCTGCGGGTGCTCACCGACCCCGTGCTCGCCTCGCTGGGCGCAAGGCTGGGTGCGACACCTGCGCAGATCGCGCTCGCCTGGCTGCTCGACCTGGCCCCGAACATCCTGCTCATCCCAGGTACGCGCACCCGCCCGCACCTCGCCGAGAACCTCGGCGCCGTCGACGTCCGGCTCGACGATGCGGCCCTAG
>JAWVDZ010000075.1:0-3444 GCA_033856955.1 Gaiellales bacterium | reverse complement strand
AGACGCGCGGCGGCCGCCAGCACTTCACCTACTCGCGGTTGATGTCGTGGGTCGCGATCGAGCGCGCGATCCGGATGGCGCGCCAGCGCGGCCTGCCTGCCGACCTTGTGCGCTGGCTCAGCGTGCGAGACGAGATCACACATCAGATCATGGAACGCGGCTGGCACCCGGAGCGGCGCGCCTTCGTGCAGCACTACGACACCGACGTGCTCGACGCCTCGGTGCTGCTGATGCCGCTGACCAAGTTCATCGCACCGCGCGATCCGCGCTGGCTCTCGACGCTGGATGCGATCGGCGAGGAGCTGGTCTCGGACAGCCTTGTCTACCGCTACAACGTCGAGGCCTCTCCGGACGGGCTGCTCGGCGAGGAGGGCACGTTCTCGATCTGCTCATTCTGGTACGTCGAGGCCATGGCGCGTGCCGGCCGGGTGGATGAGGCGCGGCTGGTGTTCGAGAAGATGCTCACGTACGCCAATCATCTCGGCCTCTACTCCGAGGAGATCGGCCCGTCCGGCGAGGCGCTGGGCAACTTCCCGCAGGCGTTCACGCACCTCGCCCTGATCTCGGCTGCCACCAACCTCGACCAGCAGCTCGGCTGAGATAGGCGCTACGCCGCCGCCGGCCGGATCGGCAGCCGCATCGTCACTCGCGTACCGGCGCCGATCGTGGAGTGCACCTCCACCTCGCCGCCGAGGCCGCGGCCGTCGTCCTCGACCACCGCGTACAGCTGATCGGACGACATCTGACCCGATTGTCGCAGAGCGTACGGGGCGCCCACTCCCCGGATTCACGTATCTTTGGGTGGCGGGCGGTTAGCTCAGCTGGGAGAGCACCTGCTTTACACGCAGGGGGTCGGCGGTTCGATCCCGTCACCGCCCATCACATTTTTCCGGTCCAACGAGGCGCTTTGAGGGATCGCGATCTGAGTAATGCGATAGCGGACGCCGTGTGGTATACGCTCAACGCGGAGGTGAACCGAGTAGAGATACGCATGCTGATGGAGCGGGTTGCTGGGCCCATGCGCGACTGGCGTCGACACCTGCACATGTATCCGGAGCTGTCGTTCGAGGAGCATGAGACGGCGCGGTATATCGCCGCCGTCCTTGCCGGGATCCCCGGGGTCGAGGTAAGCAGCCCCACACCCACCAGCGTGTTAGGCGTGCTTACGCGGCGGCGCCCCCGGTGCCCGTGTGGCGCTGCGCGCAGACATCGACGCACTTCCAATCGTCGAGGAGAACGACTTCCCGTTGCGCTCGCAGAACGAGGGGGCCATGCACGCGTGCGGCCATGACGGGCATACCGCGATGCTGCTGGGAGCGGCGACCGTACTGGCAACGCTCTCCCCGCAGCTGCGCGGCGAGATCCGCTTCATTTTCCAGCACGCCGAGGAGCAGCTGCCTGGCGGCGCGCGTTAGCTGGTAGCTGCCGGCGTGCTCGAAGACGTGGATTTCGTGACCGGGTGTCACCTAATGAGCACGCTGCCGTTCGGCCGGCTGGCCGTGCCTGCGGGCGTCTGCACAGCAGCCGCCGACACCTTTACGATCACGATCACTGGTCGGGGCGGCCATGGCGCGTTCCCCCACCTGAGCGTGGATCCGATCGCGGTCGGCGCGCAGGTCGTCACGAATCTGCAGCAGATCGTCTCGCGCCGCACCAGCCCACTCGCGAGCGTCGTCGTCTCGGTTACCCAGTTCCACGGCGGTGCCGCGGACACCGTGATCCCGGACGTCGTACGAATGGGTGGCACGGTTCGCACGTTCGACGGCGAGATTCGTGAGCAGACGAGAGCCGCGATCGAGCAGACGATCGCCGGGGTAGTCAGCGCACATGGCGCGGAATACAAGCTGGACTACGTGCACGGATACGACGCCGGCATCAACGACGCCCACGTGGCCGACGTGGTCGCCAGCTGCATCGGGCAGGTGCACGGCACCGAACTGGTCGAGATGGGGCCCTTGCCTGCGGGCGACGACATGACTTACTTCCTCCAGGCGGCGCCCGGCGCGTACTTCTTCGTCGGCACCCGCAGCGACGAAGCCGGATCGACCTACCCCCAGCACCACCCGCGCTTCACGATCGACGAGCGATCCCTCCCATACGGACCGAGACGCTCGTCCGCACCGCCCTCGCCGCGCTCGCCTGACCGGGCGCGGCGCCTTCGTGATCCGCCAGCGGTCGGTCAGTTCACACACCAGTGTGTTGTCAACCAGGACTATTCCCGCCTTCCGCTCACCCCTCGTAGGGATCACGTCCTGCCGGTTCGCACCGATACTAGAATGGCAACGCGCGCGCAAGGAGCCTGGTTGAGCTTGGCGGCTCGTTCCCGGGGGGGAAAGCTGTGACGCGCCCACTACCGAAAGCCTTGGCCGTCCGGGCCGTGGGATCCGGACGGCCGAGGTGTGTCCGGAGGCTGCGACGCCCTCGCAGGCGTGGTCGTCGCCATGGTTGCCGTCTCGGTCGGCTGCATTCGATCCGGGGCCTCCAACGCGGCTCCAATCCAGGGTGTTGCACCTCGGCCAGATCGGTGTACCTTCGCCGCGCCGCGCCGTCTTGGCGCGGCGCGAAACCGTCCATCGAGGAGGTAGAGATGAGCAAGCTTGCTCGACGGTTTGCAGCCGCGGTCGCCGCGTGTGCGTGCATTGGCATGGCCACGGCGGGATCGGCGCTGGCGTCGCTGCCGAACTACGGCAACGTCGTCTGCCCGGGAGGCGGAATCCACGCCGGTTCCTATGCGTCACTTCGGATCACCGGTCTGTGCCGGATCCCGCACACCGCCACCGTGGTCGTCCGCGGTGACCTGACCGTCGGCCATCACGGCATCCTGGACGCGGTCACTCCAGGCACGCTGGTCGTCCGCGGTGACCTTGTCGTCAGGTCGGGCGGGGGAGCGGGCGTCGGCTGCTCACCGGCCGCGGGATGCTCGGTCACCACCAACGACCGCATCCACGGCAACCTGATCGCGGCCGCGCCGCTGTTCCTGATCTTCCACAGCGACTGGATCGGTGGCAACATCGTCTCGTCTGGCGGTGGCGGAGGCGTCACCTGCGACTCCACGGCGCTGTTCGGCGGCCCGCCGTTCAGCACGTTCGAGGACTCGACGGTGGGCGGTCACGTTTCGATTAGTGATCTGCACAGCTGCTGGTTCGGGTTCTTCAGGAACACCGTCACCGGCTCGGTGTGGGTGACAGGCAACCGGATGGCTGATCCGGACGCAAACGAGATCCAGACAAACACCATCGGCGGAGATCTGGCTTGTTATCACAACAGTCCGCCCCCGCAGGAGGGTGACTCGGGCGGCTCGCCCAACGTGGTTGCGGGCATGAAACTCGGCCAGTGCGCCGGTCTTTAGACGGCTCGCGTTGAAATCCGGAGGGAGCCGCTGATGGCGGCTCCCTCCGGGATGTCCAGGGGCCTTACTCACCGGCGTCCTCCTGCTCCCAAGCC
>JAWVDZ010000074.1:0-2627 GCA_033856955.1 Gaiellales bacterium | reverse complement strand
CCTCAAAGCGGGCTATCTGGAGCGGCGCCTGCCTGAACTGGCCCTCCCGGTGCTGATCGTCCACGGTCGCCGTGACCCGATTCCGTACTGGAGCGCGGAACAGACCGCGGCGATGATCCCCGACGTTTCGCTCCAGCCGATCGAGGACTGCGGCCACTTCCCTTGGCTGGAACGGCCGGGTGAGCTGCGCCGCCACATCGCAGCGTTCCTCGCCGCACGCTGAGTGTTTGCCCGCTCGGTGGCTTGCCTTCAGCCTGAGGTATTGAGGGAGACGGCGGCGCGGATCAGTGCCTTGAACGCGTCTGCGTCGACCTCCTCCCCCTCATGGATGTCAATCGCGCGCCGTGCGTTCCCCTCCAGGCTCGAGTTGAAGAGCTTGGCCGGGTCGCTCAACGACGCTCCCTTCATGAAGGTCAGCTTCACGACCGACTTGTACGACTCGCCGGTGCAGATGATGCCGTCGTGTGACCAGACGGGGGTGCCCGGGCTGGTCTGTTTCGCCCACTTCCACTCCTCCACGACGTCCGGGTCTGCCTCCTGTATCAGCTTGCGCATCCTGCTCAACGTCTCCCCACGCCAGCCCTCGAGGCCGGCGATTCTCTCGTCGATCTGCTCAGAGGCCGACCGAGCCTCCGTCGAATCCGATGTGCTCATGTTGCTCCTCCTTCAGGTACTCACCCAGGTTATCCCACGAGGCACGCGTGTCCTCCGTCTCCTCGTGCGGTCGCTCACTGCTCCCCGCGCAGCCATCGTGCAAACCGACCGTGTCAGTCGCGCGTATGCAGCTGTGTGACCATCTCGAGGCGTGTGTTAGGAGCCGTGCTCGTTGTGGCCGGCGCCGTCTGGGTCGGCCAAGGAACTCAGCTCATCCAGGGATCCTCGATGACCGGCAGCACGTTCTGGGCGATCGTGGGCACGCTCTGCGTCATCGCTGGCCTGGGCCTGCTGAGCTGGCCCTGGCGTCAGCCACCTGAAGACCCGTAGTCGCAGCCCAGATGTCGGGCGTTGCGGCCCGCACCTCCTCAGGCGGTCCCAACGCCTTCCCGCGCCCGGGTTGACGCCGTCCGACCGGTCTGGCACACTACCTTCCCGAACACACGTTCGGCCAAAGGAGCCCATTGTGGAGCTATCACCGAGACAGCGCGAGATCCTGGAGTTCGTCAACAGCCATGTCGACCAGCACGGCTATCCCCCGACGGTCCGGGAGATCGGTGGCGCGGTCGGCCTGACCTCTCCATCCACGGTGCACGCCCATCTGGCGCGGCTTGAGTCGGCCGGCCTGATCCGGCGCGATCCCACCAAGCCTCGCGCGCTCGAGGTGATCGAGGGCGGCCGTTCCCGTGAACGCTCGACGGTGGTGGTCGAGTCGCCGGCACGCACCAACGTGCTGCCGCTGATGGGCGACGTCGCCGCCGGTACCGGCCTGGTGGCCGACCAGCAGGTCGAGGACATGGTGGCTGTGCCCGACCAGTTGTGCGCCGATGCCGACTTCCTGCTCACCGTCAAGGGCGAAAGCATGATCAACGCCGGCATTCTGCCCGGCGACTTCGTCGTCGTTCGCAAGCAGGACGACGCTCGCAACGGTGAGATCGTGGTCGCGTTGGTCGGAGACGAGGACGCGACCGTGAAGCGGTTCTTCCGCGAGTCCGGCCGCGTCCGGCTCCAGCCCGAGAACGACGATATGGACGCCATGTACCCCGAGCAGGTTCGCATCCTGGGCACGGTGAGGGCGGTGCTGCGACGGCTATGAGCGCGGCTCTGACAGTCGGAGAGGCGTTCGGGCCGACGCTCGACGAGGTCATCCTGGCCGCGTTGTCACGCTCGCAACGTCCCGCTCGCTCCGCGATCTGCCCGGTGTGCTCCGGCACGATGCGGCGGCTTGGCGAGGCGACCGCAGCGGTGCAGACGCTCAACTCGCTCGTCTGCGGCGAATGCGGAAGCTCGCTCGAGGACGGCGAGCCTCTCGGCCAGCTGCGGCTGGTCGGATCCCCCGCGTAGCGCTCCGGCCGACTCACGCCTGCCACAATGGGCCGGTGACTTCACGGCGACAGTTCCTTGCGTCCGCGTCGCTGCTGCTTGCGGGCACTGCCTGCCGGAGTCGTGGCAGTTCGAGCGTCGAGACGTTCTCATCGACCTTCGTCACTCCCGGAAACCAGACGCTCGAGCTCGAGCTCGTGATCGCGGCCCAGAAGGGCCAGATCGCGACATCGACGGTCGCAGAGTTCCGCAGGACAACAGACGTCGTCGTCACGGTGCAATCGCTGGGCGGCGGGGATGACCTGCTGTTGCGCCTCGCTGCCGGTGCGTACGGGCAGATCGACCTCGCCCTGGTCGACGCGGCGACGCTGGCCTACATGGTCGACGCCGACCAGGTCGAGCCGCTGGCGCGCAAGCTGCTGCCAAACCGGGATCAGCTCCAAAAGCCGTTCGACGCCTCGCCGTTCGACTCCGGCCTGCGCCACAGCATTCCTGCAGGGTACGACCTGGTCGGCGTCTCCGTGTCCACCGGTCTGGAGATCGCAGAGACCTGGGTGTCGTTCTTCGCGGTGGCCGAAAGCCATCCCGGTCGCGTGGTCGTGCCCGACAGCGCGGATGACGTGATCGGCGCCGTGCTGAGATCGCTCGGC
>JAWVDZ010000073.1:0-4765 GCA_033856955.1 Gaiellales bacterium | reverse complement strand
GCTCAGGCGACCATGTTGGGCTGCCGGAGCCCCTGCCAACGACCGCGCGTGAGCTGCATCGCCGGTCCCGCGCCGTGCTCGAAGCCGACGCCAAGGTACGCGCGAACGGCGGCGAGGTTGCGTGGGTCGACCTCGAGCACGATCTCGGTCGCGCCCAGCTGCTCGAAGGCGTACCTGCACACCAGATCGGTCGCCTCGCGTCCCAGGCCGCGACCGCGGAACTCGCCCACCCCGATCATGATCGAGAACTTCATCCGCCCGCCCCTGATCGGAGTCAGCCTGGCATCGCCGATCAGCCGGCCGCCGGCGCGTTCCTCGAGGCCGAACACCAGGCGTTGTGGATCGGCCAGGATTCGCCGGCCCCAATCGAGCAGCGACGTCACGGTGTGGGGCTCGCGCGGCGCCTCGCCGGGTGCGTACAGGTAGCGAGTCGTCTCGGGATCATCCATCCACCGCACCCACTCGTCCACCGAGGCCGCCGAGAGCGAAACCAGGCAGACACCGCGCCCGCAGATCGGCTCACGAATCGTCACCTGTGAAGCGTAATCGAGCGGCCCCTCAGCCGACGGAGGCCACGATCTCGGCCGAGAGGCTCGGATACTGGGCCAGGAACTCCGCCCGCTCGGCCTTCAGCTTCGCCACCCGCTGTGCGTACTCCTCGCCGCGGCCGGTCGCCTCGTACAGCCTGCGCGGCTGCAGGATGTCGACGTCGGACTCATCGATGCCGGGCACGTGGGCGGCGACCTTGTATCCGAAGTCGGCGTCGGGCTGCCACTCGATCGTGCCCTCCGCGATCGCCTTCACGATCGCCGAGGAGTGGGGGATGCGCACCTTCTTGGAGCCGGTCTCCGACTCGGCGCCGCCGACGCGGCCGGTGTTCATGATGTAGACGTCGATCGGATTGGCCTCCAGCAGCTCGAGGAAGCGGTTGCCCTGGTTGTCGTGGTGCATCGGGAAGAACGGGTTGGTGCCCGGCACACGAAGGAAGACTCCCTCCTCGTCCTTGCCGCCGGCGGCGGTGCCGGTGGTCTCGCCCAGCATGAAGAAGGCCGCCGCCTGCGGCCCCTCCAGCTTCGCCACCGCCGGGATCACGTTCTCGTTGCGGTTCAGCACCAGCAGGAAGTCCGCCTGGGCGATGGTCGCCGCATCGGCGGCCTCGATGTTCGAGAACGAGAACACCGCCCGGCCGTTCTTGGTGTAGCTCTCGTCGAAGAAGTCGACCTCGCCGGCGTCGTTCTGGCTGACGTTTTCGAGATAGGCATCGGGGCGGGTGACGGCGCCGTAGATGGTCGGCTCGTCCTTGGGATTGAGCGCGAACGTCTTGGCGAAGCAGCCCGCCTCGGTGGCCGAGATCGAGCCGTCCGGCCACCAGGCGACGAAGTCGTCCTGCACCGGCAGCGATCCGTTCTGGCGTGTGAACGTCGTGGTCGTCTTGCCGGTTCCGGAGAGGCCGACGATCAGGCCCGTGCGGACGCCGCCATCGGTCGGGATCACCTTGCAGCCGGCGTGCAGCGCCAGGCCGCCGCGCTCGTAGACGAGGTGGTTCCACATCCGCAGCCCGCCCTTCTTCGACTCGCCGAAGTAGTCCGAGTTGAAGACGCGGGTCACGTACAGGTCGAGGTTGACCGCGATCAGGCGGTCGTCCGGGTAGTCGGGGACGGGCAGGTTGGGCGTGTAGATGACCAGCAGCTCGGGCTCGAACTCGTCGCCCTCACCGTCGTGGAAGTACAGCACGTCCTGCATGCCCGCGATGTTGGCGGCCGCCGCCTCGATATAGAGCCTGGCCGGCACCCGGCGCTCGGCCACATCGCCGATGTAGCCGTTGACGACGATCATCTCCTGCTGGGCGATGTACTCGTCCTGGAGCGACGAGATGCGATCCCACTCGTCGCGGTCGATGGCCTGATGTGGGTAGGAGGACGGGTCGTCGGCGACGATGTAGGTGCTCCCCTTCGACCGCGCCAGCACCTCGGTCTGCACGTTGGGCGCTCCGTAGCTCGTGCGCCGCGCGGTGGGCATCGCCAGCGTGCGCTCGAGCAGCTCCGGCTGCGACAGATCCCGAAGCTCCCGCCTGGCGGCGGGCAGAGCAAAGGCCATCTTCGCCAACGTTCCTCCCAGATTCAAAATGCGCGATCGTTCTGTCGCGCGGCCTCACCAGGATACCCCAACCATCACGATATGTCTGCGCTTGTGACGAGCTTGTGACACCCGCCGCACGGCCGTTGTTCCCAGCGCGGCCCGGGGGCCGGGCTTGGTAGTCTGCAAGCAGCGAACCGCTCGGAACTCGGAGGCGTTGATGGTGCGACACGACGTGGTGGTGGTCGGTGCCGGCTTGGCCGGCATGCGCGCTGCCATCGAGGCAACCCGCTACGGCGCGGACGTCGGCGTGGTGTCCAAGCTCCATCCCACCCCCAGCCACACCGGCGCCGCCGAGGGCGGCATCAACGCGGCGCTCGGCAACGCCGGCGAGGACAGCCCCGAGAAGCACACCTTCTTCACCGTCAAGGGCTCGGACTACCTTGGCGACCAGGATGCGATCGCGATCATGTGCGCCGAGGGCCCGGGCGACATCTACGAGCTCGAGCACATGGGGGCGATCTTCTCGCGCACCGACGACGGCCGCATCGCCCAGCGCCCGTTCGGCGCCGGCGGTGCGCCCCGCACCTGCTACGCGGCCGACATCACCGGCCACGTGCTGCTGCACGTGCTCTACGAGCAGCTGGTCAAGAGCGGCGTGACGGTCTACGAGGAGTGGTTTGCGCTCGACCTGGTGACCGACGGCGAGCGCTGCGTAGGGCTGACCGCGTGGGACCTCGTTCGCGGCGGCGTGCAGGGCGTCGAGGCGCGGGCGGTGATCATGGCCACCGGCGGCCTCGGGCGCATGTACCGCGGCACCACCAACGCCTACGCCTGCACCGGCGACGGCATGTCGATGGCGTGGCGAGCCGGCGTTCCGTTGAAGGACATGGAGTTCATGCAGTTCCATCCCACCACGCTGAAGGCGAACGGCGTGCTGATCACCGAGGGCTGCCGCGGTGAGGGCGCCTATCTGCGAAACAGCGAGGGCGAGCGGTTCATGTTCAACTACGCGCCCAACGCCGGCGAGCTGGCGTCGCGGGACGTCGTTTCGCGCTCGGAGCAGACCGAGATCGACGAGGGCCGCGGCGTGGACGGCTGCGTGCTGCTCGACCTCACCCACCTGGGAGCCAAGCGGATCAACGAGCGGCTGCACGGCTCGCGGGAGCTGGCGATGGACTACGCCGGCGTCGATCCGATCGAGGAGCCGATCCCGGTGCGGCCGGGGTCGCACTACCACATGGGCGGCATCGACACCGACGTGTGGGGCCGCACCACGATGCCCGGCCTGTACGCCGCCGGGGAGTGCGCCTGCGTCTCGGTGCACGGCGCCAACCGGCTGGGCGGCAACTCGCTGCTGGAGACGGTCGTGTTCGGCCGCCGCTCGGGAGCGGCCGCCGCCCAGGACGTGCGCTCCAACGGCGCCGGTGGCGTGTTCTCGCCGTCCGCCGTACGGGTCACCGAGCGCTCGCTTCAGCGCATGCTGGACATCTCAGACGGCGAGCGGCCGCACGTGCTGCGCTCCGAGCTGGCCGATGCCATGTATGACAACGCCGGTATCTTCCGCACCGCCGAGAAGCTCGAGGCGTGCAAGGCCACCGTCACCAACCTGCGCGAGCGGTACGCCAGAGGCGTGGTGGTGCACGACAAGGGCCGCCCGTTCAACACCGACCTGATCCAGGCGCTCGAGCTTGGAGCGATGCTCGAGATGGCCGACTGCCTGGTCAGTAGCGCAATCGAGCGAACCGAGAGCCGTGGCGCGCACAGCCGCGTCGACCACCCCGAGCGCGACGACGAGAACTGGCTGCGCCATACCCTTGCCTCCTACGACGACGGTGAGGTGCGGCTCGACTACCGGCCGGTCACGATCACCGAGTACGAGCCCGCGGTCCGCACCTACTAGGAGTCTTGCTTCGTGGAAGTCACCCTCAAGATCGAGCGATACAGCCCCGAGACCGAAGAGCGGCGGCTCGAGACCCACACCGTCGACGTGGTCGAGACGGCCACCCTGCTGGACGTCCTGGACGTGATCAAGGACGAGGTGGACGGCTCGCTGACGTTCCGCAAGTCCTGCCGGATGGCGGTCTGCGGCTCGTGCGGGATGCGGATGGACGGGGCCGCGGTGCTGGCCTGCAAGACGCCGATGAAGCCGCTGGTCGAGGCCGGGCACACCGCCACCATCTCGCCGATGGGAAACCTTCCCGTGATCAAGGACCTGGTCGTGGACATGGATCCGTTCTGGGAGAAGTTCCGCGCCGTCAAGCCGTACCTCGACCAGGGCGACGGCGATGTCCCGGTCAAGGAGTGGCGCGTCCAGCAGGCCGAGCTCGACCGGATCATGAAGGAGGCGCTGTGCATCCAGTGCGGCTGCTGCGTCTCTGAGTGCCAATCGATGGAGGCCGATCCCGACTTCCTCGGCCCGGCCGCGCTGGCCAAGGCGGCCCGCTTCGTCGGCGACGTCCGCGACCGTGGCGGCAAGCAGCGGCTCGAGCTGTACAACGGCCCGCACGGCGTGTGGGACTGCACCCGCTGCTACTTCTGCCAGGAGCGCTGCCCCAAGGGGGTCGATCCGCGGGACGCGATCGCCAAGGTGGGAGCCGCGATCTACCAGGAGGGCATGCACTCCGACAAGGGCGCCCGGCACGCCAAGGTGTTCGTCAAGTCCACCCACCAGACCGGCTACCTGCTC
>JAWVDZ010000072.1:0-4494 GCA_033856955.1 Gaiellales bacterium | reverse complement strand
GTCGGTTACGCTTGCGGACGGCAGGTGTGTGTTCGCGAAGCTGGCCGTGACCGACGAGACAGCCGGGTTCCTGCGCGACGAGCACGCCGTGTACTCGCGGCTCGGCGCCAGCTTCCTGCCGAAACTGCTGGGCTGGGACGACGGCGATCGGCCGCTGCTGGTGATCGAGGACCTCAGCGACGCCCACTGGCCGCCGCCGTGGCGTCCTGGCGACGTGGAGGCGGTGACGGCCACGTTGGCGCAGCTGCGAACATGCACGCCGCCCGATTCGCTGGCGCGGGTTGAGTCCGATGGCGCTGAGCTGACCCGCTGGCCGCTGGTGGCTGCCGACCCCGAGCCGCTGCTCACGGTGGGCGTGTGCGGGGCCGAGTGGCTGGACGCCCATCTGCCCGCTCTGATCAGGGCAGCGGAGGCTGCCCCGCTCGACGGCGACCACCTGCTGCACTTGGATGTGCGCAGCGACAACATCTGCATCCGGGATGGCAGAGCGATGCTGATCGACTGGAACTGGGCGATGGTGGGCAATCCCGACCTCGACTTGGCGGGATGGCTGCCCAGCCTCGAGGCGGAGGGCGGGCGCCCGAGCAGCTGCTGCCCGACGCGCCGGAGCTGGCTTCGCTGATGGCCGGCTTCTTCGCGTCCTACGCCGGGCTGCCGCCGCCGGAGTTCGCGCCGCGGGTGCGCGAGGTGCAGAAGAGCCAGCTCAGGACGGCGCTGCCGTGGGCGGCACGGGCGCTCGGGCTGCCGCCGCCGAGCTAGACGACGGCTAGAACACCACAACCCGGCGTGCGCCGTCGCCGCTCCGCATCTGATCGAATGCGCGGTTGACGTCGTCGAGCGCGATCCGCTCGGAGATCAGGCGATCGATCGGCAGCCGCCCGGCGAGGTGCAGCTCCGCCAGCCGTGGGAAGTCGCGCTCGGGAACGCACGAGCCGTAGGTGCAGCCGAGCAGCGTGCGCCCCCCGCTCGAGAACGGCAGCGGATCGATCGAGATCCGCTGATCCTCAGGCGTCATCCCGACCAAGGTGGCCGTGCCGCCCGGAGGCATCAGGCGAACCGCCCACTCCATGGTCGAGACGAGGCCGATCGCCTCGAAGACGTGGTCGGGCCCGTTCGGCAGGATCGCGGCCAGCTCGGCGTCGGCGCCCTCGCCGGCGCGCACCGCGTGGCTCGCTCCCAGGTCGGATGCGAGCTGCAGCTTCTCGTCGCTCAGGTCGACGGCCACGATCGCGGCCGCCTCCGCCAGCACCGCGCCCATCACCACCGACAGGCCGACCCCGCCGCAGCCGATCACGACCACGCTCTGGCCGGGCCGAACGGCGGCGGTATTCAGCACCGCGCCCACCCCAGTGGCAACCGCGCAGCCGATCAGCGCGCCGACGTCCGGCGGCAGCGCGGCGGGCACGGCCACCGCCCCGCTGGATGGGACGACCGCCCGCTCGGCCAGCGAGCCGACGGCAAGGTAGGAGCGCACCGCCTCGCCGCCCGGCCGCCGCAGCCGGGTGCCGCCGTCCGCCATCAGGCTCTCGTTGGCGCGGGAGCGAAGGCAGATCCAGGGCCTGTCCTCGCGGCAGCGTGCGCACTCGCCGCAGTGCGCGAACCAGCTCAGGACGACGCGGTCGCCGGGCGCGACGTGGCTGACGCCCTCGCCCACTGCCTCGACCACGCCGCAGCCCTCGTGGCCCATCACCATGGGCGGCTGCTCGGACCACTCCCCGACCAGCACGTGCAGGTCTGAGTGACAGAGCCCGGAGGCCTCGACGCGCACCGCCACCTCCCCCGTCCGCGGCGCCTCCGCCTCCAGCGTCTCCAGCGCCAGCGGCGCGTCCACGCCGGTGAACACCGCTGCCCGAAGCGCGCTCATCGTCGCAGCGCCGGCAGGTTGAGACGGTTCTCGGTGCCGTCGCGAAGCCGCGCCAGGTTGCCGCGGTGACGCCAGAACACCACACCCGATGCGAACACCGTGAACGCGATCACGGGCCACGGCTCGCCGGTCACGATCGACGCCAGCATGAACGCGACGGCCGACAGCATCGAGGCCACCGAGACGTAGCGGGTGATCAGGCCGAGCGCGATCCAGAACGCGATCACGCCGACCGCGATCCATGGAGCCAGGCCCAGCATCGCGCCCGCGCCGGTGGCCACCGCCTTACCGCCGCGGAAGCCGAGAAAGATCGGGAACGTGTGCCCGACCACCGCCGCGGTGGCGGCCAGCACCTCGGTGCCGGTGCCGCCCAGCTGGCTGGCGACCACGACCGCCGCGGTGCCCTTGAGGATGTCGAGCACGATCACCGGCACGCCCACCTTCGCTCCCAGCACCCTGACCGCGTTGGTGCCTCCGGTGTTGCCGCTTCCCTCCGTGCGCAGGTCGATCCCGCGCAGCTTGCCGGCCCAGAAGCCGAAGGCGCAGGACCCGAGCAGATACGCGATCACGACGGCGATCAGCGTGTTCACGCCGGCGCCCGAAGCAGGTCACGACAGGAGATGAAGTACTCGATGGCCGACCAGATGGTGGCGGCGACGGCGCAGGCGACCAGCACGGTGGTGGCGGTGTGCGGAGGATCGTCCAGGATCAAGGCGATGATCGCGGCCACCTGCAGGGTGGTCTTGATCTTGCCCCAAGGCGACGCGGCGATCACGACGTTCTCGGCAGCCGCGATCAGTCGCAGGCCGGTGACGGAGAACTCGCGGGCAATGATCACCATCGCGACCCAGGCCGCGAGCCGGTTGAGCTCGACCAGCGAGATCAGGGCGGCCGAGACGAGCAGCTTGTCGGCCAGCGGGTCGAGCAGCTTGCCGACGGTGGTGATGGCCTGCCGCGACCGCGCCAGGTAGCCGTCCAGCGAATCGGTCGCGGCGGCCAGGCTGAACACGGCCACGGCGATGATGTCGCCGTGGCGGATGTTCCCGAGCAGCGCGACCATGAACACCGGGATCAGCACGATGCGGCCGAGCGTGAGCCAGTTTGGCAGCGTCACGGCGGAAAGCCTACCGGGCCGCGAGCACGCCGCCGATCTCACGCCGTAGAGCGATATCCATAGCGCCCACGTACCAGGCCAATATCAGAATCTGGAACGCCACGGGACTCACGGGCGACCCACGCCAAAAGACCACGGCCGTGAACAGCGCAAGCGGCGGGAAGAGAAGGCCCGCACGCAGGCGCTTTCGGGGCCTCGGTCGTCCCGCGGCCCGCCATACCAGGTGCCACCACACGATCAGGCTGCCCCCAACGACAGCTGCCGCGACCATCCTGATCAGGCCGCCGGAGAAATCCTCAGGCCGAACAGTCGGAATGGCGAGCGCGGCAAGCGCCGTGACCACTACGACCGGCGCCCACCATGGCGGCATCCTCTGGAGGAGTCTCGGCATGTCCCCACGATACGCGCCGGCTCAGCACCTGGCAACGGCTGATGGCGAAGCGGCGAGGGGTCAGACCCCGTTCGGGGTCAGACCCCAGCGCGGCGGCGTCACAGCGACTGCCGAAGCGCCTCCACCTCGTCCCGCACGTGGCATCCGAGCATGTGGTCGTTGACGACGCCGCAGGCCTGCATCGCGGCGTACATCGTGGTCGGCCCGACGAAGCGGAAGCCGCGGGCCTTGAGCTGCTTCGCCAGCTCCTTCGAGCCGCGCGTCGAGGCCGGCAGCTCGTCGAGCGACGCCGGCGGGGGAGGCGGCGGCGCCGGGCGCTGCGCCCACACCAGCTCGGCGAGCGACTCGCCCGCCCGGTGCATCGCCGCCAGCGCCTTCGCGTTTGCGATCGCGGCCTCGATCTTGAGCCGGTTTCGCACGATCGAGGCGTCCGCCATCAGCCGCACGAAGTCGCGCTCGTCGAACGCCGCCACCCGCTCGATCTCGAAGCCGGCGAACGCGGCTCTGAAGCCCTCGCGCTTGCGCAGGATCGTCAGCCACGACAGGCCGGATTGGAACGCCTCCAGCGTCAGCCGCTCGTACAGGCCGCGGTCATCGGTCACCGGCCGGCCCCACTCCCGGTCGTGATAGAGCGTGTAGTCCGGCGTCGAGCCGCCCCACCAGCAGCGGGCGAGGCCATCCTCGCCGGTCATCAGGGGCGCCCTCATCACACCGGGTGGCGGCGCCACAGCTCGGCCGCCAGCAGCTCGGCGACGATCGTCTCCACCAGCACCGCCGTCACGTGATCCTCCGCATCGGCGAACGGTACCGCCATCGAGACGCCCTCCAGCGCGCGGCCGACAGAGACGACCGCGAACTGCCGCTGCTTTCGCCATCCCCGCAGCTCGCCGTCGAAGCGCGATCCGGGAAGCAGCAGCAGCGCATATCCCGGCCGCTTGGTCAGGTACACGTCGACGTGCAGCCAATCGCCCGTCTCACACGCGTCGGCCACGATCCGCGGCGCCTCGCGCAGCATCAGCGCCGACTGCTGCACCGAGCCGAACCGCTCGGCCGGCCCCGACACCCACACGCCGGCGCCGCCCGCGACCAGATCTGCCGCCGCGCCCAGCCAGCGCACACGGCCGT
>JAWVDZ010000071.1:0-2596 GCA_033856955.1 Gaiellales bacterium | reverse complement strand
CAGCGAATGCACGCGCACGCCGGTCTCCAGGCGCGCGCCGTGGGACTCCAGCAGCGAGATCATCGCCGCGTTGATCGCACCCGAGCCGCCCTCGGCGACCGGCCAGCCATAGCGGTGGGCGGCCGTGCCCAGCGCGACCCCGATGGCGGACGACATCGGCGCGTTGAACGGCCGGAACGCGTGGGCGGCGATCCCGGCGAACAGCCCCTGCGCCGCGGGCGAGGTCCAGCGCGCCGCCAGCACGGCGGCCGGCATCGCCGAGTACAGGCCGAAGCGCGCCATCTTCAGGGGATGGGACGGGATGCGCGTGACCGGCTGCGTGAAGTCGACCGTGATGTCGTCGAAGCGCTCGGTCAGCCAGCCGAACATCGACTCCCAGCGGGCGCCGTCGCGCTCCCCCAGCGCCTCCGCCGTCTCGGTCACCGACCGGTAGGCGCCCGCGCCCGCGCCGCCGTCCAGCGGATGCGCGTACTGCACCTCCGGCTGGAGCCACTTCAGGCCGTGGGCCTCGAGGTCAAACCGCCGCGAGAACGGCGTGTCGACCGCCAGCGGATGGGCCGCCGAGCAGACGTCGTGGATCAGCCCCGGCAGCGTCAGCTCCGCGCTGCGCGTTCCCCCGCCGAGGGTGTCCGATGCTTCCAGGACGGTGACCTTGACGCCCTCGGCGGCAAGGGTGAGGGCGGCAGCGAGCCCGTTCGGCCCGCTGCCGACCACCACCGCGTTGGTCACGCCGGGACCTGCTCCTTATCCGAGCCCGGGGCGGGCACCGGGTTCGGGTTGGGCGGCGCCTTCGGGTACCGCACGCGCTGGTAGCCCTCCTTGCGCCAGGTCACGTTGGTCGCCACCGGGCCGTTGGGCAGCCACGGCTGCTCGGCGATGCAGTCGGTGACCTTCCAGGACCCGCGCTCCACGACGCCCTCGGCGGCGTCCCAGACGAAGTAGTCCTGGCGGTTGGTCGTGAAGACCTCCGACTCGACCCAGACCACGACGAACTCGCCGGGCTTGAAATTGCAGCGATCCTGCAGCCCGTTGAGCATGTACTCGTCGTGGAAGTGGCCGTCACCGAAGTTGAAGCCGGTGATCGCGTTGCAGCTGAACTCGGCCTCGCGCAGCGTGTAGTGGTTGATGTCGTCGCCGAGCGTGTTCCACATCACGGAGTTCATGCCGCGGCCCTGGCTGTGCATGGACCGCCAGCCCAGCAGCTGCTGCATGATGACCTCGGACTCGAGCTCGCCGTACAGCGGGATCAGCTGCTGCTTCTGCATCAGCGCCGGCTTGATGATGTGCTCGTTGAGCTTCTCCTCCGCACCGGGGGCGAACGCCCACATCGCGGACGCCCAGTTGCCGGCGTACTGGCGCATCGACGGCAGGAACGACACCTGGTCGGGCCGCAGGTTGCCCCAGATCGGGCCGGTCATCGTGATGACCAGCGTGAGCAGCAGCCAGCCGGTGCCCATGTCGGAGAGGTGCAGGTCCTGGCCCGGGCCGAGGAACAAAAAGCCGGCCAGGTAGGCGAACAGCACGTTCCACTCGAGCGGCACCGCGAGCGGGAACGTCGAGATGATGAACATGTGGAACCCGATCATGCCCACCGCCGCGATCGCGGTGACCGTGTGGTTGTGCGAGAACAGCAACACGATCGGGAAGCCGGCCTCGACGGCGGTGCCCATGGCGTGCGTGAAGCGGATGCCGTACGGCGACGGGCGCATGTCCTCCGGGAAGTCCCGGTAGTGCATGCGCTTGATCTTCTTGGAGGGCAGCCACGGCGTGTTGGACACCATCGGCGGGATCACGTTGACGAAGTGGTGGCCGAGCTTCGAGAAGGCGGCGCCGACCCACACGACGACGATCAGGATCTTGCCCGCGACGAGCATGTCGGTGATCGGGTAGACGGCGAAGAAGAACATCGCCGGCGCGTACTGCTCCCAGCGCGCCTGGAGCGCGGAGATCTTGTCGCGCAGGCCCAGAGCGAGCAGGAACAGCAGCCCGGCGATCAGGATGACCGGCGAGATGAGGCCGTGCTCGCCGCCCTCGACGCCGGTGCCCTTCCAGACGAGGCCGAGCACCAGGCACGTGATGAAGCCCGCGTACAGGGCGACGTCGATCGTCTCGCGGTAGGTGCCCGCGGTGTTGGGGACCTTGTCCGGCCACGGCGGGTTCCGGACGGTGCCCTTCTTGAGGTAGTAGAGCGCCCCGCCCATCATCGGCTTGAAGTGCCCGGCGAGCGGGCCCCAGGAGCCGGCCACGCCGAGCGCCTCGAGCAGCATGGT
The DNA here is from genome assembly GCA_033856955.1 of Gaiellales bacterium. GTDB lineage: Bacteria > Actinomycetota > Thermoleophilia > Gaiellales > JAICJC01 > JAICYJ01. The sequence goes on along the minus strand of JAWVDZ010000071.1, from coordinate 326 downwards.
CCAGAGCACGAACTTCTGCCAGATGATCGGCTGGTTCCACCATTCAGATGTCTCGAACGGGCTGTAGCCCGTCGTGACGGTGACGATCGTGACGCCGATCGCGACGTGCAGCACCAGGACCTTCACGATGTAGATCAGCGCGACCATCTTGGGCGTCCCGAACCCGTACTCCGCCCAGTGGCGCGACAGGATCTTCGTGCGCTCCTGGTACGTCTCGTCCATGAAGGTCACCGGATCAACCGGCGGGAAGTCCCCTGTCGTAAAACCCATCTCGTCCTCTCCCTTGGAAACACGTTCCTACTTGTGCGGAACGGTACGCCCGCGAG
>JAWVDZ010000070.1:0-7152 GCA_033856955.1 Gaiellales bacterium | reverse complement strand
GTGGCCGGGCCCGGACGTCCACAGCTCGACGCGCTGCTGCTCGATGTAGCTCAGCTCCGCCCGTCGGCCGGTGGGAGCGGACACGATCGGCGTCGCGTGCGGCAGTTCGTAAAACCTCCAATGGCCGGTGCGGCCGATCTCGTTCAGCCCGGACTCGCCGCTTCGCAGCAACCTGGCCTCACCGGTGGAGCTGAAGTCGAGCGGTGCATCGGGCAGCAGCACGTAGCGGACGCCGAGCGACCGTAGCCACAGCTGGTAGCTGTACGCGGTCAGGTGGCGGTCGTACAGCACCCGGTTGAGCGGGAAGTCGTCCTGCCGGAACCATCCCCGCGCCAGCGGCACGCGCTGATGGGCGATGTAGTACGCGTCCCAGTGCCCCCAGGTGGCGACGGCCTCCACCCGGTAGCCGGCGATGTCGGCACGGTGCCCGTCCACGAACTGAATCGCGGGGCGCCAGTAGGACGCCTTCGCGGCCGGGTTGTTCCACGCCGAGTAGGCGTCTCGCACCCACGGGCCGACCTGCAGCGCCACCGCCGCGGCGACGATCGGGAACACGACCAGCCGCGACCTGCGCGGGCCGACGTTGGCCGCCAGCCACAGCATCGGCGCGCCGGCGATCGCGAACAGGCGGTTGGGGTTCGACCCGATCGGCCCCTTCAGAAGGAACGCGATCAGGTTCAGCGCCAGGTAGGCGGCGAACAGCATCCGCAGCGAGCGGGCGCGGGTGCTGGTGCCGGTCACCCACAACCCGACGAGCGAGAAGACGAGCACGATCGCCGCGTCGGTGAGGTCGTAGGGGTACCAGCCCTGCGTCGGGAACGCCCGCTGCATGAAGACGCCGGTCAGGAACACGACCAGCACCAGGGCCAGCGCCACGCGATGGCGGCGGATCGCGAACCTCGGCTCGCCGTGCCCGAGCAGCGCGCCGGCCAACAGCGCGCAGAGCAGCGCGAATGCGAGCGGCGAGAAGGCCAGCGTCGCGAACACCGCCGCCCCGAACGGCAGCAGCCGGCCGCGCTGGACGAATGCCAGGGCGAGCAGTCCAGTGGCCGCCCCGCCCAGGAACGGGTAGACGCCCGCGACCATCATGATGAACGGCGCGGTGGCGGCAAAGGCAAGGCTGGGGCCGCGGGCGGCGTCGCCCCACTCGCGGCGGCAGACGGCCGCAAAGCCGGCGCCGAGCACGCCGGAGGCCGGCACCAGCACGCCCAGCTGGCCGACCTGGGCGGCAAGCGCGTAGTAGAGGACGCTGTAGTTGACGAACTCGTAGCGTCCGGCGTACCAGTAGTTGTTCCAGACCTCGAAGCCGCCGTGCCGGTAGAGCCAGGTCTGGAAGAGGTGGGACGGCGCGTCACCGCTGGGCGCGGTCAGCACGCCGATCGCCAGCGCGACGCCGCCCGCAATCGCGAGACACGCGAGCGGCAGGGCGTTGTTGCGCAGGCGTTTGCGAGCCGAGTCAGGCACAGCCAGATCGAACCATACCCGGGCCGGGCGCTATCCTGTTCCTCGCCCGGGGCGGTAGCTCAGCTGGGAGAGCACCTGGTTTGCAACCAGGAGGTCGCGCGTTCGATCCGCGTCCGCTCCACTTCTTGCACGGCAGGTTTGGGGTCCGACCCGAACTGGGTCTGACCCCTCACCGCTTCACGACACGCCGCCGCCTCTGGTCAGTAGCCGCGGCTTGCGTCGGCCACCGCAGCCCCCTGCAGGGCCTCGATCACCTCACCGCTGGTCATCGGCTGCGAGAACATCGGATAGTCCTGCGACACCGCCGACCGCTGCTCCTCGGGGCTGGTCGCCGCGGTGCAGTCGGTCAGCGTGATCACGTCGTAGCCCTTCTCATAGGCCGTGCGCATCGTCGACTCGACGCAGCAGTTGGTCAGGAAGCCGCCCAGCACCACCGTCTCCACCTCCCGGCTGCGAAGCACGAAGTCGATGTTGGTGGTCGCGAACGTGTCCAGGCCGCGCTTTCCCTCGACCACGATGTCGCCCTCCTGGGGTGCCAGCGCGTCGCAGATCTCGGCCCCCCAGGTGCCCTTGACGAATGCCTTGGAGTCGACCACGCCCTTCAGGATGCCGAACACCTTGTCGGCCGGCCCGAGCTCGCCGTAGCCGGGCGCGAAGCTGATCGGCGCATGCACGATCGTCGCCCCCGCGCGACGCGCCTCGTCGACCACGCGGCGCGTGTTCTCCATCATCGCGGACTCGTCCATCACGCCCTTGACGGCGTCGTGCAACGCACCGCCCTCCGAGGTGAAGTCGTTCTGATACTCGATCAGCACGACGGCGGTGGTGGTTGGATTGACGTTCATCGTGACCCCCTCGCTATCGACTGCAAGAACCGCCTCTGAGACTACAACTCTCAGCGTCACTTCACGCAGCGGCGGCCCGGCGGTGCTGCTGCAGCCAGACCACGACCTGCTCCGGGGGCAGCGGCCGGCTGAGAATGAAGCCCTGGACGGAGTCGCAGCCAAGCTCCCGGAGCCGGTGCAACGTCTCGAGCGTCTCCGCCCCCTCCGCGACGACCGTGAGCCCCAGGTTATGGGCGAGATCGATCGTCGACTGGACGATGATCTCGTCCTGGTCGTCACCGGTCATGTTGAACACGAACGAGCGGTCGATCTTGAGTTGGTCGACGGGAAGCCGCCTCAGGTAGCCGAGCGAGGAGTAGCCGGTGCCAAAGTCGTCGATGCTGGCGTGAACCCCCGTTTCACGCAGCCGGGTCAGCACCTCCCGCGCGCGCACCGGATCGGCCATGATCACGCTCTCGGTGATCTCGACCTCCAGCTTGTCGGCGCTCACCCCCGTCCGCTCGAGCGCCTCGCCTATCACCTCGGGGAGTTGTTGATCGATCAGGTCCCGGGTCGAGAGGTTGACCGAGACGGGCAGGTCCACCCCCATGTCGAGCCAGCGACGGCACTGGCTCAGCGCCTCGTCGATCACCCACAGCGTCAGCGTGCGGATCAACCCACCCTGCTCGGCGAGTGGGATGAACTCGTCCGGAGAGATCGCGCCGCGCTCCGGATGCTGCCAGCGCACCAGCGCCTCCACGCCCACGACCTCGCCGGTGGTGAGCGACGCCCGCGGCTGATAGTGCAGGCGCAGTTCGCCCCGGTCGATGGCCACCCGAAGCTCCGCGGCAAGCCCCAGCCGGTTGGTCTGCGACTGATCGACATCGGTGTCGCGATCGCTCTCGTACCCCGAGCGCTTCCGCTTGGCGAGGTACATCACCGAGTCTGCGTGCTGCATCAGTTCGTCGAAGTCACGACCGTGGGTCGGGTAGACGGCGATGCCGATGCTGGCGTCGATCTGCAACGTCAGACTCTGGATGATGAACGGCCGCTGCAGCGCCTTCAGCACCTTCTCGGCGGCCACCACCGCGCCATCGGAATCGACGGCGGGGAGCAGCACCGCGAACTCGTCGCCCCCCAACCGCGCGACGGTATCGCTCTCGCGAAGGGTCCTCTGCAGACGATCGGCCACCTCCCGCAGCAGCTGGTCGCCGCTGAAGTGGCCGAGTGTGTCGTTGACCTCCTTGAACCGGTCGAGATCGAGGTGGAAGATCGCAAACGATTCATCCTTGCGCTTGTGCAGCATGATCGCCTGGTGCAACCGGTCGCGAAGCAGCACCCGGTTCGGCAGTCCCGTAAGCCCATCGTGATGCGCCAGGTACTCGGTGTCCTGCGCGAAGCGGCGCAGGCTGACGGCCTGGAGGCGCAGCTTGGCCGATGACTGGTTGAGAAGCAGAATCGCGTAGACCAGGGACAACCCGAGCAGCAGGGCGAGGTAGAGCTGGGTCGTCTCGTGACTGATCGTGGCCGCCATGGGCGCGTAGCGGGAGTTGACCACCAGCACCCCGACGGGCGCACGGCCGTGCGACGTGATCGGTACGGCGACCCGCAGGATGTCACCCGACCGCTTCACCAGCTTCGCGTCCGGCGAGCGGGTGTCGGCGGACGCGTGGATCACCGTGGCGTTCTCATGACCGCTCAACACCGAGCGAAGCGCGGGGCGGGACATCGTCAGGGTGGCGGGAGTATCGACGAGGGTGGGATCGGTCGAGTAGCGCACGGCACCCCGCGCGTCGAGCACGTCGATCCGGGCGGTGTCCGGGCCGACCACGCTGCGGTCCCGCAGCAGACGGTCGAGCGCGTGCGCCTCGCCGCGGCTGACGCGGAGCCGACCATCGGCGCCATCCACCCTTGGCTGTACGCCCAGCCGCGCCAGCCACTCGGCGGTGGCGGTGGCGTGTTGCAGCTCCCGCTCTGCTATCTGGTGCACCAGGTAGCGGGCCGTGACGGTGCCCAGCAAGAGGATCACAGCCGCGCTGAGCAGCGCAAACGAGCTCAGTCGCGAGATCCGGAATCTGGGGGCGTGGTCTTTCACAGGGCGGGGGGACGCGCGTGGAACGACGCCTGACTATCGGCTGTGCAGAACGCGGGCTTGATCGCGGACGCCGCTACCCCGATCGCGCGGACTCGATCAGCGCCTCGATCGTGCGGGCCTGGCCGACGATCTCCTCGCCCGAGACGAGCGCCGGGCGCCCCTCGCGCACCGCGGCCGCGAAGTCGTCGAGCTGGAGCCGGTAGGGATCGGCGGGCGCGACCGCGATCCTACGGCCATCGCTGATCTCGATCCCCGGTGAGAGGCAGTGCCAGGGGTCGGCCAGCTTCGCCGTACCGGCGGTCGCAACCACCTCCACTCCGGCATCGCCGGGGCGGTCGAGGGCTGCCTCGAACTCGGCCTCGACACCGCCTGAGAACCGCATCGTGCCGCGCACCCGCAGGTCGACGCCGGTCGGCCCGGCATCCATCTCCGCCGACACCGAGAGCGGCTCACCGGCCAGCAGGCGCGAGACGCTCACGCAGTAGCAGCCGATGTCGAGCAGCGCGCCGCCGTGCAGTAGCGGGTCGAGCACGATCGCGTCCTGCGGCATCTCGGCCGTGAACGCGAACCATGAGCGGATCCGCTCGACGCGGCCGAGCGCTCCCGAGCCGGCAAGCTCGCACAGCGCTCGCGTCTGCGGGTGGTGGCGATACATGAACCCCTCGGCCAGCACCACGCCGGCGCGGCGCGCGGCCGCCACCACGGCGGCCGCATCGGCGCCCGTCCAGGCCAGCGGCTTCTCGCACAGGACGTGCTTGCCGGCAGCGATCGCCCGCAACGCCCACTCCACATGCAGCGAGTTGGGCGGCGAGAGATAGACGGCGTCGAGGGCGGCGTCCTCAAGCAGATCGCGGTAGCTCGAATGGGCGGTGGCGATGCCGTTCTGGAGCGCGTAGGAGGCGGCGCGATCGGCGTCACGGGACGCAACCGCGACCACGTTCACGGCATCGCCGGCGCGGGCGGCGGCAAGCACCGCGTCGTTGATCCGCGCGGTCGAGAGCAATCCGAGCCGCAGAGGCATCCGCCCAGGCTACAGCCAGTTGTGATTCGTGGCTCAAGGTATCGGCTTTGCAGGCCGATTCCTTGGGGGATGGATCGGCCCGTCCCACGTCGTGTGCTCCCCCCCGGACCCGACTCCCGTAGAGGAGTCCGCTGGATCGATCGCTGGATGTCCACGGTCGCGGACCTGGCTGCGCTCAAGGACACGCACCCGATGTTGGACGCCGTGATCGATGAGGTGGACGGCCGCATGATCCGGATCGGCGACCACTGGCTGGCGGACTTCGCGTCCTGCAACTACCTCGGCTTCGATCTCGATCGCGAGATCATCGAGTCGGTGCCGGCATACCTCGACGCCTGGGGCACGCATCCGAGCTGGTCTCGGCTGCTGGGCTCGCCCGTGCTGTACGAGCAGATCGAGGAGCGGCTGACCGAGCTGCTGGGCTGTGAGGACTCGCTGGTGCTGCCGACCATCACGCACATCCACACCGCGGTGATCCCGGTGCTGGCCGGATCGGGAACGATCTTCCTGGACAGCCGCGCGCACAAGACGATCTACGACGGCTGCCAGGTGGCGCGGGCACACGGCGCCAAGGTCGAGCGCTTCCGGTTCGAGGATCCGACCGACCTCGAGCGGCTGCTGCGGGCAAGCAACGTCCAGCCGCGGCTGATCTGCATGGACGGCGTCAACAGCATGACCGGCAACGCTCCCGACCTGCACGAGTTTGCGCGCGTGGCGCGGGCGCACGGGGCGCTGCTGTACGTCGACGACGCGCACGGCTTCGGCGTGATCGGCGAACGCGCCGCTGACGAGCTGTGCTCGTATGGCAAGCGCGGCAACAGCCTCGTCCGCCACGTCGGTGAGAGCTACGAGAGCCTCGTTCTGGTGGGCGGCTTCTCGAAGGCCTACTCGTCGCTGCTGGCCTTCATCGCCTGCCCCTCGGAGATCAAGCAGATGCTCAAGGTGGCCGCCCCGCCCTACCTCTACTCCGGGCCGTCTCCGGTGGCGTCGCTGGCCACCGTCCTGACCGGGCTCGACGTCAACGAGGCGCGTGGCGACGCGCTGCGGGCGGACATCTGCGCCAAGACGGCGCGGGTGCTCGAGTGCCTCGAGCAGATCGATGCGCTGACCCCGAACCACTCCGGCTTGCCGGTGATCGAGATCCCGATCGCGCATCACGAGCAGATCGCGGAGGTCGGCCGGATCCTGTTCGACCGCGGCATCTACGTCACGATGGCCGTCTACCCGCTCGTCCCCCGCGACGAGGTGGGAGTGCGGGTGCAGATCACGGCGGCCAACACCGACGCCGAGATCGACCGGCTGATCATCTCGCTCACCGACCTCGCGGCGCGGGGCATGCTCCAGTCCCGCTCACGTTCGCAAGAGAGGGCTGCGTGATGACGCTCGGCGGGCAGCGAAAGCTGTCTGTGTGGCACGTCTACCTCGTCTGGGGCCTGGTGGTGACGCTGCTCTACCTGCTGGTGCCTCCGTTCAAGGGCAACGGCTGGATGATGCCGCTGCTCAGCATGTCGTCTGCGGCGGCGATCGTGATCGGCACCCGAATGCACAGGCCGGGGGCGAGGCGGGCGTGGCAGCTGATGGCGCTGGGTCAGTTCCTGTTCGCCTGCGGAGACGTCTACACCTACAGCTACCCCGCCCTCACCCACCACGACGTGCCGTTCCCGTCGATCGGCGACGGCATCTACCTGGCCCTCTACCCGGCGCTGTTCGGTGGCATGCTGCTGATCGCGCGGCGCCGCAACCCGAGC
>JAWVDZ010000069.1:0-2613 GCA_033856955.1 Gaiellales bacterium | reverse complement strand
TCGCCGGAGGAGTGGGGTGCGTCAGTTCCCCTGAGTAGCGAGCCAGTCCCTAATCCGCGGCCGAGCCTACACGGACACGAAAACCCTTACCAGATCGCGGTTGTGCCGTGAATCAGTCCGAGCGCAGGGCGTCGATCGGGTTGAGCTGGGAGGCTTTGCGGGCCGGGTAGTAGCCGAAGAAGACGCCGACCAGCGCGGCGAACCCGAAGGCGATGCCGATGGCCTCGTAGGAGATCGCCGTCGGCCAGCCGGCCAGTTGGGGCACCCCAATCGCGGCGCCGACGCCGATCGCCACCCCGATAAGGCCGCCCAGCACCGAGAGCAGCACCGCTTCAACCAGGAACTGGGTCAGCACGTGGCCGGGTCGGGCGCCGATCGCCATCCGAATCCCGATCTCGCGGGTCCGCTCGGTCACCGAGACCAGCATGATGTTCATGATCCCGATCCCGCCGACAATCAGCGACACCGCGGCCACGCCGCCGAGCAGCATCGTCAGGGTCTGCGCCACGCCCTGGGCGGTGTTGACGATGTCGGCGCTGTTGCGGACGGTAAAGTCGTCGCCCTGACCGGTTTGCAGGCGGTGTCGCTGGCGCAGAAATTGGGTCAATCGCTGGGTAACCGGCGTCATCTGGTCGGCCGCGGTGACCTGGACCGAGATCGAATTCAGCGCCGAAGCGCCGAACAGCCGGATCTGGCCAGTTTCAAAGGGAATCAGCACGACGTCGTCCTGGTCCTGGAAGCCGTTCGAGCCTTTGGCGGCCAGCACCCCGACAACGCTGAACGGCACATTGCGGACCCGGATGAGCTGCCCAACCGGGTCCTGGCCGGACGGGAACAGGTTCTTCACGACGGTCTGGCCGAGCACCGCCACGCTGCGCGCCGCGGCGTTCTCTTCGTCGCTGAAAAAGCCGCCCTGGGCAACCTGCCAGTTCTGGATCTGCTGGTACTCCGGCGCGACCCCCTGGATCCGGGTCTGCCAGTTCTGGTTACCGATGATCACCTGGGCGTTGCCACTGACCACCGGGCTGAGCGCGGCCACGCCCGGGACCTCCTCGGCGATCGCCTTCGCATCGGCCTCGGTCAGTGAAGTAACCGTGCCGGCGCCGCCGCGGACGCCGCCGCTCTGGGAGCTGCCCGGCGAGATCGTCAGCACATTCGTGCCGAGGCCCTGGAAGCGGGCGCTGACCTGGGCGCTGGCGCCCTGGCCCAGCGCGACCATTACGATCACCGCCGCCACGCCGATGATGATGCCGAGGGTGGTCAGCACCGCCCGGCCCTTGTTTGCCCGCAGCGCCTCGACGGCCGAGGGCAGGCTGACTGCCAGCCGGCCACCGCGTCCGTGCGGCAGCTCGGCCGCCAGCAGAGCGAAGGCGTCCGGCTCGATCGGGAGAGTCGGCGACTCGTCCGGCGCCATCGCCGGGGTGGGGCGGGTCGGCGACAGGATGCTCACGCGGCTTCGTCTCCCTCCGGCGGAGCCAGCCGGGCCAGCGCGGCGTCAGCCGAAGCCGGCTGGGCGACCGTATGGTCGGCCTGGAGCCTGCCGTCGCGGAACACCACCATCCGCGAGCAGTATTCGGCGATATCCGGTTCGTGGGTCACCAGGACGATCGTGGCGCCGCGGGCGTTGAGCCGTTGCAGGATCGCCATGATCTCGATGCTGGTACGGGTGTCGAGGTTGCCGGTTGGCTCGTCGGCCAGGATCACGCTCGGGCCGGTCGCCAGCGCCCGGGCGATCGCCACGCGCTGCTGCTGACCGCCGGACATCTCCTTGGGCCGATGGTGAATCCGGGTGCCCAGCCCGACCGCTTCGAGCGCCGCGAGCCCCCGCTCCTGGCGTACGCGACTCGGCACGCCCGCGTAGAGCAGCGGCAGCATCACGTTTCCCAGCGCATCCATCCGTGGCAGCAGGTTGAAGCCCTGGAAGATGAAGCCCAGTTCGCGGTTGCGCGCATCGGCCAGGGCGTCGCGACTCAAGCCGGCCACCTCGACCCCGTTGAGCTGGTAGGAGCCGCTGGTCGGCTGATCGAGGCAGCCAACCAGGTTCATGAAGGTCGACTTGCCCGAGCCGGACGGTCCCATCACCGCGACGAACTCGCCGCGGTGGATCTCGAGCGAGACTCCGCGTAGCGCGTGTACGACCTGCGTGCCCATCTGGTAGGACTTGCAGAGGTCGGTCACCTTGATCACCGGCGGGGTAGCCATCATCGTCCAGCTCCGCCGCCGGCACCGGCCGGGCGACCACCGCCACCGGGGATCGGGATCAGGCCGCCCCCGCCGGTCTGCGGCTTCGCAGGCGTCTGCTGCTGCTCGCCGCTCAGGATTCCCGTGGCTACAACTTCACCCGGCTGGAGGCCGGCGATGACCTGGGTGTTGCGCTCGTCACTGCTGCCGACCTGGATTCGTCGCGGTGTCGGTTGGCCGTCCTCGCCAAGCACCAGCACGAAGGCGCTGCGGGCTTGCGGGTTGGCGCCCGCCTGACTTTGGTCGGCACCCGCCGTCTGGTCGCCCGCGGCGGAGCGCCCGCCCTGGCCAGCGCCGCGCTGTCCCGGCGTCTGATCGGCGCCGGTGGCGGCCTGATCTCCAGCCGCCGCCTGGCGCCCGCCCTGGCCACCG
>JAWVDZ010000068.1:0-3120 GCA_033856955.1 Gaiellales bacterium | reverse complement strand
TCGGCGCTGATCCGCGGCGGCCGCGGACTGGAGCCGGTGGCGGCCGATACGGTGCTCGACCACATCGCCGACCGGCTTCGAGCGACGTTCGAGAAGTACGGCGCCGGTTCGGTCGCGATCCTTGCGTCCGGCGAGCAGACGAACGAGGAGGCGCACTTCTGGGCGCGCATCCAGAGCGAGGCGCTGGGCGGCGGGCCGATCGTGTGCGGCCCCGAGGGGGACGCCGGCTGGGACCAGCTGGCGGCGTACGCCGCCACCATCGCCGACCTTGACGACGCCAAGCTGATCGTGGTCGCCGGGGCCACGGATCTCGTCCACCGCGCCCCCATTCTCGAGCTGCGCATCCGCCGGGCCGTGGAGCGGGGCGCGCAGGTCGCCACCGTCGGCGCCGGCGCCACCCGGCTGGAGATGCTGCGGGGAGCGACGCACGTCTCGGCCGCTCCCGGCACCACCCACGCCGCACTGCTGGACGCGCTGACCGAGGGTGGCAGCCTCGCCCGCGAGGCGGGAGACGACACCGTGCTGATCTGGAACGGCCGCATGAGCCCGCCGGTCGCAACGGTGCTCGCCCACCTCGCCCACGCAACCGGCTGCCGCGTGCTGGCGACGCCGCTGGCCGCGAACGAGCTGGGATGCCAGGCGGCGGGGCTGGGCGGCAGCACGCCGGATCAGGCGCTTGAGGCGGTCGACGAGGGGCGGGTGCGGGCGGTCGTGCTGCTGGGCGCAGACCCGGTCGCAACCTGGCCGGGCGGCGAACGCTGGCGCAGGATGCTGGAGCGGGCCGACTTCGCGCTCCAGGTGAGTCCCTTCCAGAGCGGGTCGACCGGCTGGGCGACCACCATCGTCCCCACCACGCTGCCGCTCGAGAAGGACGGCACCTACACCAACCTCGAGGGCCGGGTGCAGCGGCTGCGGGCGGCCGTGCCTCCGCCCGAGGGCGTGCTGGACGGGCTTGTGCTGGCGGCCGAGGTCGGCCGCCGGCTGGGCATCGAACTCCCCGACCAGGCCCCGGCGGCCTATGCCGACATGCGCGAGCGGCGGCCGGCCTTTGCCGGCGTCGCCTGGAGGGAGATCGGCGAGCAGGGCGCGCTCACGGCCGAGTCCGCCCCCGCGTCGAACGCCCCCGCCAGGCCGCAGATCGCCGCCGGCCAGGCCACCGGCACGATCGTGGTCGGCTACCGGCAGCTGATGAGCGGCGCCGCGGTCGACCACTCGCCCGTGCTGCACTTCCAGCGGCGAGCCGGGATCGAGATCGCACACGGCGATGCCCAATCGCTGGGCGTCGCTACCGGCGACCGGGTCGAGGTGGCCTATGACGGTCACAGCGTCACCGGCGCCGCGATCGTGCTGCGACGCCTGCGGCCGGGCGTCGTTCGGCTGGCCGCGCCGCTGCCCTACATCGGGCCGGGCGAACTGCGCGCCGCCCAGGAGCCGGGCGATGCCTGACGGATTCATCGTCACGGCGATCAAGTCGTTCGTGCTCGTCAACCTGGTGATGGTGTTGTTCGCGTTCATGACCTGGTTCGAGCGGCGGCTGATCGGCCGCTTCCAGGTGCGCTATGGGCCGAACCGGGTGGGGCCGTTCGGCCTGCTGCAACCGATCGCCGACCTCGGCAAGCTGATCCAGAAGGAGAGCCTGATCCCGGCCGGTTCCAGCCGCTTCCTCTACCTGGCGGCGCCCGCCATCTCGCTGTTCACGGCGCTGGCGGTGTTCTCGGTGATCCCGTTCGGCGGCGAGGCGACGGTGCCAGGCACCGGCTTCAAGTTCTACCTCTGGATCGCCGACCCAAGCGTCGCCCTGCTGCTGGTGTTCGCGCTCGGCTCGTTCAGCTTCTACGGCTTCCTTGTCGGCGGCTGGTCGTCCAGCTCCAAGTACTCCCTGTACGGATCGATGCGGGCGGTGTCCCAGCTGGTCAGCTACGAGGTCAGCCTGGCGCTGGCCGTGATCGGGGTCGTGATGATGAGCCAGACGCTCTCGCTGACCGGCATCGTGGAGGCCCAGCAGCGCGACGGCCTGTGGTACATCTTCCCCCAGTTCGCCGGCTTCCTGATCTACCTGCTGGCATCCACAGCGGAGGTCAGCCGGATCCCGTTCGACCTGCCGGAGGCTGAGGGCGAGCTGGTGGCCGGCTACCACACCGAGTACGGCGGCATGCGCTGGGCGATGTTCCAGAACGCCGAGTACATCGCCCTGATCTCGTTTTCCGCGCTGGCATCGATCCTGTTCCTGGGCGGCTACGACGGCCCGGTACTGCCCGGGCCGGTGTGGATGCTGATCAAGATGTTCGTGTTCATGTTCCTCTCGATCTGGGTGCGATCGACGCTGCCGCGCGTGCGCTACGACCGTCTGATGACGATCGGCTGGAAGGTGCTGCTGCCGCTCGCCACCCTCAACCTGCTCGTGACCTCGGCCGTCGTGGCCTACCGGGCGTGATCGCATGGCCGTGACCGACAACCTGAAGGGCTTCGGCGTCACCTTCCGCCACCTGTTCAAGAAGCCCGTCACCCAGCAGTATCCGGACTACAAGCGGCCCGTGTATCCGCGCTTCCGCGGCCGCCACCGCCTGCACCGGCACGAGAACGGGCTCGAGAAGTGCGTCGGCTGCTCGCTCTGCGCCGCCGCCTGCCCGGCCGACTGCATACGCGTTGTCGCAGCCGAGAACACGCCGGAAGAGCGCTACTCCCCCGGCGAGCGCTACGCACGCATCTACGAGATCAACATGAGCCGCTGCATCTTCTGCGGCTACTGCGAGCTGGCCTGCCCGTTCGACGCGATCACGCTGGGCAACGACTACGAGCTGGCCGAGATGTCGCGAGACGCGCTCGTCTACACCAAGGACATGCTGCTGGCCCCGCACCCGGAGGCCCGCCGCACGCCGGTCGCGCCGGTCGATCCGTTCGACGTCCCCTCCCAGCCCGGGGAGGCGGGAGCGTGACCTACGACGTCGCCTTCGTCGCCGCCTCGGCGCTGGCGATCATCTCGGCGCTGGCCGTCGTGCTGTCCGGCAACCCGTTCCACTCGGCGCTGTCGCTGATCATGAACCTGGTCTCGCTGGCCACCATGTACCTGCTGCTCCAGGCCGACTTCCTGGCCGCGGCGCAGGTGATCGTCTACGCCGG
>JAWVDZ010000067.1:0-2624 GCA_033856955.1 Gaiellales bacterium | reverse complement strand
CGCAACCGGACTGGCTCGCACGACTGATGCCGAAGGAAAGCCAAAGGCCGGCCACAAAAGCGCGTCGACGGGCTATCGCAACGCCCGGATTCGCTCAGACCTGTAACGCTAGGGGCGGACCGGACAGGACTAGGGCATGGACGATTTCGAGACCGAACTGACGGGCCTCATCGGTGCAGGTCCGACGCTGATGCTCAGGCCAGCCGTGACAGCAGCACTCGACGAGCTCGCGGCGGCGGTGCCACATCGCCGCAGGGGACGCGCCCGACGGCGGACAGCCGTCGTGGCGGTTGTAGCCGCTGCCGGGATCGTCGGCGGAACAGCGGCGGCGGGCGTGTACACCACCCACACGGGACGATCGCAGGTCGAGTACGGCACCAACACCGGAGAGGTACTCGACACCCGCGCCCCCGACTTCGCCTCAGCAGCTCGAGCCACCCTGCCTGGCCTGCCGCTCCCACCCGGCCAGAGTTGGCAGCCGTACGCCGACCGCCTCATCACGGCGTGGCAAACCTCGGAGGGAACCCTCGGCGGAATCGCAACCAAGAGCGTCAACCAGGCGTGGGCCGTGCACGCGTGGTGTGCCTGGGCCAAGGATTGGTACGCCGAGCCCCGCCCCGACAGCGAAGCGGCCGGGATGTTGCGGCAGGCACCGACCTGGAAGGACCTGGCGATCTACCGCCACGACGGCGTCGGCAACTCCGTGTACCAGCTGGCGGACGCCGTCAAGACCAGCGACACCGACCTGGCCAACAAAGCGTTGCTCGGGTGGATCGAAGTCCCCGGAAGCCAGGTCCCGGCTCGCAACCTCGGCTGCAACGGGTTCGGAGAGTGAGCGACCAGCATCGATTCGAGGCCCTGCACGCGAGCACGGGTGAGCAGCTGCTGCGGTACTTCCTGCGCCGCATCGACGATCCGGGTGACGCGGCAGATCTCGTCGCCGAGACGTACCTGGTCCTGTGGCGCCGCATCGGCCGGCTGCCATGCGACGACGATGGTGCCCGTGCCTGGGCGTTCGGAGTGGCTGGCGGCGTGCTGCGCAACCACCGCCGTGGTGTACGCCGGCGCCTCGCACTCGCCGACCGCCTCCGCGACTCCCTTGCAGAGGCGACGGAGCCAGACGTGCCCGCCGGCAGCCCGTCGATCCGCGCCGCACTGGCGCAGTTGAGCGAGGAAGACCAGGAGCTGGTCACGCTCATTGCCTGGGACGGCCTGAGCCCGACCCAGGCAGCGCAAGCACTCGGCATAGAGCCGGGCGCGGCGCGAGTTCGCCTCCACCGCGCGCGCCGGCGACTCAGGGCCGCACTCGGAGCGGCAGACGGCCCGGAACCACCGCCGCGGGCGACGACGTCCAGCACCGCGGTGGGCACCCGGTGAACCACGCGCGTGCGGGCCTGGTGTCCGCGCTCCCTCAGACCTCTGGGACGGCCCGTTATCGCTGCTGGTATGTCGCCTCGTCCCGGAAGGACGGTCGCACGCTCGCCGTGGTCATCACACAGAACGGGTGACCGGCCGGGTCGAGCATCACCCGCAGTCCGACGTCCTTGGGATCCTGATGCTCGGCAAGGCGCGCTCCCCGATCCTGCAGCCATGACAAAGCCACATCGAGATCGTGGACGGCCCATTCAAAGTGGATGTGTGCCACGTCCGAAGGCCAGGTGGGCGGCCTGTAGTTGGGCAGTGCCTGGAAGGAGAGCAGCATCCCGCGAGCCCGAACGGAACCCTCGACGATCTCGCCGCCGAGAGCGTCCGCATAAAACTTCCGGAGGCGTTGCTGCGACTCTGCGTCCGCGCAGTCGATCGTGAGAGCAATCCACTCCACAGGCGACTTGGCGGGGACCGGCGGGTTCGGCATCGCGCGAGTCTGACAGCCGAGCCGCTGCTTACCCAGCCCTTATCGACTCATCCGCCATTCCCAGGGATTCGCCGGCCGCTAGCTGCGACGCGATGGGCCCGCGGTCAATTGACCACGTCCACATCGAACGGCGCCGAGGTCATGCCGTTGTGGATCTGCCAGTACATCTGGTACGCGCCCGGCGGGGTGTCGGGTCCGATCAGCCGCTCCATCTCGAACACGATCTGCTCGCCGGGCGCAACGTGGTCGGGTGCCTGTGCGCAGTTCAGTACGCCGGTACGTTCGACGATCTTCGGACGGTTGGTCACCTTGGGCGCCTGTGCCATCAACTCGGTCCACGCCGGGCAGGGGCGCAGGGGAACCGTTGGGCCGCCGTCAGGGTCGGTGAACACGACCTTGTAGTGCAGCGTCTCTCCGACACGGGCGGTGGCGGGGCCTTCGATGATCACGGGGAACGTCCCGTTGCCCGCGGGGTAGCGGTAGCTGGACTTCGAGGTGGCCTCGCCGGTCGGGGCAAGGTACGGAACCGGTGGAAGGGTCCGCGGCGCGCGCTGGACTACATCGAGCGAGCCGGTCGCCTTCTCCGTACCCGCGATCTGCCAGACCAGTTCGGCGGTTGTCCTTGAGTCGCTCTGAACCGGCTCCGCGGTCTGCGTGCTGCCGGTCATGAGGAGCGCGACTTGCTCACGGCCGTTGAGCTGCTGCGGCAGTTGCTCGCAGGGAATCCGTCCGTAGCCACCGAACCCGGCCCCTGCACTGTTGAACGATG
>JAWVDZ010000066.1:0-4543 GCA_033856955.1 Gaiellales bacterium | reverse complement strand
ACCTCACGATCGAGGTCGGCGACGACCTCGCGGTGCGCCTCACGGGGCCGGTGGAGCGGATCCACCGCGGCGAGTTCAGCGCCGCGTTCGTCGACGGGCTGGGGCGGCTGTGATGCGCATCGCCCAGCGTGTCAGCGACCTGCCGCCGTACCTGTTCGCCGAGCTGGAGCGCAAGATCGCCGAGAAGCGCGCCGCCGGCGTCGACGTGATCTCTCTTGGCATCGGCGATCCCGACCTGCCGACGCCGGCGATCGTAGTCGAGGAGGCGCAACGCCAGGTCGCGCGCCCCGACACCCACCAGTACCCCTCCAACCGCGGACGTCCCGCCTTCCGCCAGGCGGTGGCGGACTTCTACCAGCGCCGGTTCGGAGTCGAGCTCGACCCCGACACCGAGATCCTGCCCCTGCTCGGCGGCAAGGAGGGAGTGGCGCACATCTGCTGGGCGATGCTCGATCCCGGCGACGTCTGCCTGGCCGCCGATCCCGGCTACCCCGTCTACACGTCGGGCTCGCAGCTCTGCGGCGCCGAACCGGTGCTGATGCCGCTGACGGCCGAGAATTCCTTCCAACCAGATCTGGAGTCGATCCCGGCCGACGTCCGCCGGCGCGCCAACCTGCTGTTCTGCAACTACCCCAACAACCCCACCGGGGCCGTGATCGAGGACGACTTCTACGAGCGGCTGGCGCGATTCGGGCTCGAGCACCAGGTGCCGATCGTGCACGACAACGCCTACTCGGAGATCACCTTCGACGGCCACGTGGCCGCCAGCTTCCTGCAGGCTGCGGGCGCCAAGGAGGCCGGGATCGAGATGTTCTCGCTCTCCAAGGCCTACAACATGACCGGCTGGCGGGTGGGCGCGGCGGTCGGCAACGCCGAGATGATCCACGCCCTGTGGAAGCTGAAGACGAACATCGACTCGGGCATTTTCGACGCCGTGCAGATGGCGGCGGTGCGGGCGCTGGGCGAGGGCGCGGGAGTCGCCCGCGAGATGTGCGAGGTGTACCGCCGGCGGCGCGACCTGGCGGTGTCCGCGCTGAGCGCGGTCGGCATCGACGTCACGCCGCCAAAGGGCACCATGTACATCTGGGTGCCGGTGCCCGAGGGCCACAGCTCCGTCTCGTTCTGCGAGCTTGTGCTCGAGCAGGCCGGCGTCGTCGTCTCGCCGGGATCGTCCTACGGCCCCAACGGGGAGGGCTACGTGCGGCTTTCGCTGACGCTGTCAGACGAGCGACTTCGCGAAGCGATGCAGCGCATCGAGCAGCACCTGCGCGTCGCTGTCTGACGCGCCCCGGCCCATTTCGGGCTTCCCGGCCACCTATACTGGACCGGATGTCGCAGCCCTCTCCCAACGGCGGCGCACCGGGCGCTGCCCCGGAGCGCGGTGTGATCATGCTGACCCTGCCGTCCGGCGAGGACGGCCAGGCGATGCTGCTCGAGATGGAGGAGCTGCTGAACACGGCCGGCGTGGAGACCGTCGCCACGATCGTGCAGCACCGCAAGGGACCACACCCGAGCACCTACCTCGGCCCCGGCAAGCTCGAGGAGCTGAAGGAGCTGGCGGAGCGGGTGGAGGCGGAGGTGATCGTCTGCGACGACGAGCTGACACCCCGCCAGCAGCGCCGGCTGGAGGATGAGCTGCAGGCGCGCGTGGTCGATCGCACGGCGGTGATCCTCGACATCTTCGCCCAGCACGCGCACACCGCGGAGGGCAAGCTCCAGGTCGAGCTGGCGCAGCTCGAGTACAACCTCCAGCGGATGCGCGGCATGTGGCAGCATCTCGAGCGGCTGGGCGGCGGCATCGGCACCCGCGGCCCGGGCGAGTCCCAGCTCGAGTCCGACCGCCGGATGGCCCGCCGGCGGATCACGCTGCTGCGCGGCAGGCTGCGCGACGTGGCGGCCAGGCGCGACGTGATGCGGCGCGAGCGGTCGCGCAACGAGAGCCCGACCGTCTCGCTGGCCGGCTACACGAACGTCGGCAAGTCGACGCTGCTGAACGCGCTCACGGGCAGCCACGTGAGCGTCGACGACCGCCTGTTCGAGACCCTCGATCCCACCACCCGCGCGTTCAGCGAGGAGGGCCGGTCCTACCTCGTGACCGACACCGTCGGGTTCATCCGCAAGCTGCCGCACCAGCTGGTCGAGGCCTTCGCTGCGACGCTCGAGGAGACGCTTGCGGGCGACCTCGTGCTGCTGGTCGGCGACGCCTCGGTCAGCGAGGAGGAGCTGGCCGGCCAGCTCGCCAGCGTGCGCGACGTGCTCGACTCGATCGAGGCCGAGGACATGCCGCAGCTGCTGGTGCTGAACAAGCTGGACGTGATCGATCCGCTGTCCGCGCGCCGGCTGCGCAACCGCTATCCGGATGCGGTGCAGATCTCGGCCCGCACCGGCGAGGGACTGGACGAGCTCAAGCACCGCGTGGCCGAGTTCTTCGCCGACCGCTACGTGGACGTGCGCCTGCTGCTGCCCCACGATCGCGGCGCCGCCCTCTCGGAGCTGTATGCCAGCGGCGCCCCGATCACGGCCCGCGAGGACGTGCCGGAGGGCGTGCTGGTGACGGCCAGGCTGCCGGCCCGGATGGTGGGTCGCTACGGCATCTACCGCGCGGACGATCGGTGAGCCTGGCGGTCTCGATCGCCCGGCTTCACCCGGAGGCCCGCATCCCCGCCGCGGCGTACGCGGATGACGCCGGACTCGACCTGTCCAGCATCGAGCGGGTGACGCTGGCGCCCGGTGAGCGGCGCACCGTCGGCACCGGGCTGGCGGTCGCGATTCCGCCAGGCTACGCCGGCTTCGTCCAGCCCCGCTCGGGCTTGGCCGCGAAGCGCGGCATCACGGTCGTCAACTCGCCGGGACTGATCGACTCCGGCTATCGCGGCGAGCTGAGAGTGGTGTTGCTGAACACCGACCGCGACGAGCAGTTCGCGGTCGAGGTCGGCGACCGGATCGCCCAGCTCGTGATCCTGGCCGTGCCGCGGGTGCGGCTGGTGGAGGTCGACGAGCTGCCGGACTCGGAGCGCTCGGCGAGCGGCTTCGGCTCTTCGGCGGTCCGCTCCCCGTGAGCGCGCCCAGGATCCGGGTGGCGGCGCTGATCCGGCGCGGCGACGCGCTGCTGCTCTGCCAGCACTCCAAGCTCGGCCGCTCCTACTGGCTCCTGCCCGGGGGCGGAGTGGAGGAGGGCGAATCGCTGCACGAGGCGCTGCTGAGGGAGCTGGACGAGGAGTGCGGGCTGCGCTCGGTGCGGTTGGAGGGGCCGATCGCGATCGCCGAGACGATCGCCCCGGCCGACGTGCGGCCGCGAAAGCACGTCGTCCACCTGAACTTCCACGGCGACGTCGCCGACGACCAGTTCTCACGCATCCAATCGGAGGACGCGACCATCCGCGGCCACCGGCTGTTCGCCACCTCCGACGTGGGCACGCTCGACCTGCGCCCGCCGATCCACCGCTTCCTGGAACGCTGGATGCCCGGCGACCCGTTCGTGCACCTCGGCCAGCTGTGGGCTCGCTGAGCGCCGGTACGTTGACGCGACGTTAACCGTCGACGAGCCGACGATGAACCGCTCGCGCTTCGCAGGGAAGCCGCTACCCTTATGTCGAGTAACCCGATAGGCAATAAGGAGAATCCAATGTCAGATACCTCATCCACCCGGCACTGATGTCCCGCACCACGCCTCCAGCGCGGCGAGAGTCCGAGCGCGATCTGCTGATTCGGCTGGCCGCCGAGCGGCGTCGCGACCGCAGCCACCGGCGCCGCCGCGACGCGCTGCGGCGTTTCGGGCGGCAGGCCTAGCCGGCGCGTTTCGACGTGGGCCGTCCCTCGCTTCCCTCTCCCGAGGGCTTGCGCCCACGATAGGGGGAGCGGCCCGCTCCAGGCCGCTCCCCCAGTGGATCCGCTGCTCAGGCCCCGGCGATCGCCTGGGCCACCCGGCCCGCCTCCAGCTCGAGCGCGTCGTCCAGCGGCTCGAGCGGCTCGCCGGGGCCGCCGCCGGCCAGCGCGCGCCTGATCAGCCAGTCGGCCAGCCACGGGTTCTTGGGCAGCAGCGGTCCGTGCACGTAGGTGCCGATGATGCCGCCGGCATGGACGCCCTCGCCGCCGTCGCTGCCGTTGTTGCCGTGCCCGCTCAGCACGCGGCCGAGCGGCATCAGGCCGGCGCCCAGGGTGGTGCGGCCGGCGTGGTTCTCGAAGCCGACCAGCCTGCGGCGATCGCCCGCGTCGAGCTCGCACTCGAGCACGATGTTTCCGATCATCCGGGTGCTGCCGGCCTCGGTCACGAGGTCGACCAGGCCGATGCCGGGCATCTCGGCGCCCTGATGACCGCGGTAGCTGTGCCCCAGCAGCTGGTAGCCACCGCAGACGGCCAGCACGCCCGCGCCGTCGCCCACCGCCGATGCGAGGTCGGCGGCGTGGCGGACGAGGTCACCGGCGATCAGCATCTGGTCGCGGTCCTGGCCGCCGCCGAGGTAGTAGAGGTCGGCGCGGGGGAGGGGGTCGCCGACGCCCACCGCCACCCCCTGGAACGGGATGCCGCGCCACCCGCAGCGGC
>JAWVDZ010000065.1:0-2989 GCA_033856955.1 Gaiellales bacterium | reverse complement strand
TGAAGAAGCTGAGTAATCAGCCTGTTCGGAGCGGGGAGCGCCGCGATTCTGTCGCGTCCCTGAGAGCCAGGTAGCTCACGCCGAACGCCTCAGTGACCTCTTTCAAATGAGTCACTTCTCATGGCCGTACTTGTCAGTGTTCTTATCGCCGTCGCCGTCCTGCTTCTGCTGATTGCCGCGTTGTCACTTCGCATCGTCCAGCAGTACGAGCAGGGTGTGCTGTTCCGCCTCGGCCGCGTGCTGGGGACCAGGAACGCCGGCTTGACCACCATCGTGCCGATCATCGACGTGCTACGCCGGGTCAGCCTCCGCATCGTCACGATGCCGATCCAGTCCCAGGGGATCATCACCCGGGACATCGTCAGCGTCGACGTGTCCGCCGTCGCCTATTACCGAGTCGTCGACGCAGTGAAATCCGTCGTCGCGATCGAGAACGTTCAAGTAGCGATCAACCAGATCGCACAGACCACGCTCCGCAAGGTCGTCGGCCAGCACACCCTCGACGAGACCCTGTCCGAGACCGACCGGATCAACGTCAACATCCGCGAGATCCTCGACATCGCGACGGAGGACTGGGGCGTCGTGGTGACCCTCGTCGAGCTCAAGGACATCCAGCTCCCCGACAGCATGAAGCGCGCGATGGCACGCCAGGCCGAGGCCGAGCGGGAGAAGCGCGCCAAGATCATCGCCGCTGAGGGCGAGGCGCTCGCGGCAGACGCCCTCGGCTCCGCGTCCGACATCATGATGGCTCACCCGCTCGCGCTGCAGCTCCGCAACCTGCAGAGCCTCGTGGAGATCGGGGTCGACAAGAACACCACGGTCGTCTTCCCCGCCCCGCTGATGAGCACCATCGGTGAGCTGGGAGCGTTCATGGCCAGGGAAGGCGCTGCGGGGCAGGCAATGCGCGCGCCCCAGGAGCCTGTCGTGGACGCCGCGCTCGTCAACGGCAGTCCGCCGCGGTGACGGCCGCCTGAGGCGCTTCGCGCGCCGGCCGGACGGGGCGCCGCGATGAGTAGTGACCGGCCGATCCGGCTCTGGAGCCTGGTCGTCGAGCGCGCCTGCGGCCAGCCAGCCGCGCTGGAGCACGTCGCCGCCGCCGTGATCATCGCGGCCGGAGTCGACGCCGTCGCCGTCGCGGTGACGCTCACCCCGGCCCGGGAGACGGTGTACGTCAGCGACGACGTCGCGGCGGCCATGCAGGACCTCACCCTGACCCTCGGGGAGGGGCCGAGCGTGGACGCCGCGACGGGCGGGCCGTCCCTCGGCGCGGACCTGGAGGAGGCCGGCTGCCTGGCGCGCTGGCCGATATTCGCGCCGGCGGCGGCGGAGGCGGGCATTCTCGCCGCGTTCGCGTTGCCGCTGCGAGTGGGAGCGATCCGGCTCGGGGTCATGGATCTGTACCGCGCCGCGCCCGGCGTCCTCGATGACAGCGCCCTGGCCGACGCGCTGTTCCTGGCCGACCTGGCCTGCGCCTTGCTGCTCGACTCCGCCCGGCCGGACGTGGACGGCAGGGTCCCCGAGCAGGCCGCGTCCCACCATCCCGAGGTGCACCAGGCGACGGGCATGATCACCGTGCAGCTGGGGGTGACCGCTGCCGTCGCCCTGATCCGGTTGCGCGCGTACGCGTACTCGGCCGGCCGTGGTCTGCGGGAGGTCGCCGGGGACGTCGTCTCCCGGAAACTGCGCTTCGCGCCCGAACGGGACGATCCGCTAGATGAACCGGGCGCCGCGCCGGACCCGTTGAGACGAGGATGACCGACATGGCCAAGATTCAGCTCGCTGACGTGCTCGTGGAGATGGCCGATACGCTCGTCGACGACTTCGATGTACAGGATTTCCTGCATGGGCTCGCCGGGCGGTCCGTGCAGTTGCTGGGAGTGGACGCGGCTGGCCTGCTCCTCACCGACGGGCTAGGCACGCTCAGGCTCGTGGCCGCTTCCTCGGAACGGACCCGGGTACTGGAGCTGTTCCAGTTGCAGACCAAGCAGGGCCCCTGCGTCGACTGCTACCGGACCGGCCGGGCCGTCTCGGTCGCGGACCTGCCGTCGGCCACTCAGTGGCCACGTTTCACCGCGGCCGCGGCCGCAGCTGGCTACGCCGCGGTTCACGCCCTGCCCATGCGGCTACGGACGGACGTCATCGGCGCCCTGAACCTGTTCGATGTCAATCCAGGCGCGCTGAGCCCCGCCAAGCTCCAGGCCGGCCAGGCGCTCGCCGACGTAGCGACCATCGGACTGCTCCAGGAACGCGCGATCCGCAACCGGGACATCATCAGGGAGCAGCTGCAGAGCGCGCTGAGCAGCCGTGTCCTGATCGAGCAGGCCAAGGGCGTGATCGCCGAGCGCCTCCACGTGGACGTGGCCGAGGCCTTCGTATTGCTGCGCGCCTTCGCCCATGACCGCAAGCGGCGCATCGCCGAAGTCGCCGAGGGGGTCGTCGCCGGGACCGAGCACCTCCCGGCGCCGAAGACCGGCGGGTAAACCATTCTTCGCCCGGGTCGGCGCCGCGGCTGAGGCGCCTGGGAGACTGGGGGGCGTGACAACAGACGTGACCGCGGCCCCTGAGCTGCGGATCGGCCCGCTCGCGGTCTGGCCACCGGTCGTGCTCGCCCCCATGGCCGGGATCACGAACGTGGCGTTCCGCAGGCTCTGCCGCGAGCACGGCGCCGGCCTGTACGTCAGCGAGATGATCACGACCCGCGCCCTCGTCGAGCGCAACGCCAAGACGATGAAGCTGGTGACGTTCGCCCCGGACGAGCGGCCCCGCAGCATCCAGCTCTACGGCGTCGATCCGGTGATTGTTGCCGAAGCGGTCACGATGCTGGTGGCCGAGGATCGCGCCGACCACATCGACCTGAACTTCGGATGCCCGGTGCCCAAAGTCACTCGCAAGGGCGGCGGCGCGGCACTCCCGTGGAAGACGGAACTGTTCCGCAGCATTGTCGAAGGCGCGGTGAAAGCCGCAGGGAACATCCCGCTGACCATCAAGA
>JAWVDZ010000064.1:0-2994 GCA_033856955.1 Gaiellales bacterium | reverse complement strand
GGCCCGCTGCAGCACCGCGTCGGTGCGCACGAAGTGCGCCGGGTGCGGGCCGAAGCCATGGTCGGAGACGACCGCCACCGCGGCGCCGTCGCCCAGCAGCGCCCGGGCCTCGCCCACCATCTCGTCTATCGCGCGGTACATCTCGAGCAGCGCCTCGCGCAGCGGGTGGCCGGGGCGGTCGAGGTACTTCCACAGCCGGTGCTGGGCGAAGTCCGTGCTCTGAAACACGGCCACCACCACCTCGTGCTCGTCCTCGCGCAGCCAGCCCATCACGATCTCGCTCTGGCGCCCGATCAGCTCCATGCAGCTCTCGGCAAGCTGCTCGTCCGACAGCCTGCCGATGCGGTCGGCGAAGTGCAGCAGCGGCGGCAGTTCCCCGGCCAGGTCCGGCGGCTCGCTGTGGTTGCGGTCGTAGCTCGGCAGCGGGAAACCCGACACCATGCGGCCGTTGACCGGCCAGGCGGGGTAGGTCATCGGCACCGAGAGAACCGCCACCCGGCCCTCGACGCGATCCCAGAACGCAGCACCCGACCAGCGGCGGGAGGTGACGAAGTCGCGCCCGTCCTCGAACGAGGCCGAATGGCCCGCGCCCCACAGCCGGCTGTAGCGCTCGATGCCGAGCGTTCGGAAGTCGTACATGCCGTGGCGGCCAGGATTCCAACCGGTCATCATCGACGGCCAGGCGGCGGCGGTGATCGGCGGCACGGTCGAGCGCAGCGACGCCGACGCCCCCTCGGCCCGGATCGCGGCGATGTTCGGCAGGTTGGCGTCAGCCTGCCCGATGACGGCGTCCGTGCCGCCGTCGAGCCCGACCACGAGCAGCCGGGTCATGAACCGGCCGGAACCTCGATCGCCCTCTGCACCCGGTCGGCGGCCGTCGTGCGCTGCTCACCGGCGACCGGCACCGAGGACATCTCGCCGGCGTGGTCGTAGCAGATGTGCATCGGACGCTGCGCGATCCGCTGGATCAGTGCCGCCGCGGAGCCGAGAGCATCCCAGCGCGTGCGGCCGGGACGGACGGTCAGCAGCACGACGTCCGAGCAGGCCACCAGCGGCAGCGTCTCGGAGTCTTCGAGCGTCGCGGGCGAGTCGATCACGATCACCGAGGTCTGGTCGCGAAGCTCACGCAGGACGCGATCCACGCGGGGCGCGGAAAACAGCGTCTCGGGCAGCGTCGCCGAGTCGCCCTCGGGCAGCCAGTCGAGATTCGAGTCGAGCCGTACCAGCGGCGGCGAGCTCTCCGAGCCGTCGAGCAGGCCGGACAGGCCCGGCTCGGTGCGGACGCGCGAGGCGCGCAGGTCGGCACTGATCAGGATCGTGCGGGTGCCGACTCCCGCAAACGCCCGCGCAAGCGCCAGCGCGAGCCCGCTGCTGCCTTCCTCGCGGCGGGCGCGGGTGACGGCGATCACCGCCAGCTTGGTGCCGACGCCGGCCAGCTCGAGCTCGGAGCGCAACAGCTGCACCGAAGCATGGTCGAGCTCGGAATCGACATCCACCACCGGCACGCCGTCGACCTCGATGTCCTCCGGCCGCCGGGCGTAGCGATCGAGCCGGCCGATCGCAAGCGCGATCAGGGCGCCGACCGCGAGTCCCGCCAGCAGGCCGCCGGCGGCGGCGACGATGCCCTTGGGGCCCGAGGCCTTGTTGAAGGTGGTGGTGGCGTCGGTGTGCGAGAAGGAGGGCCCGTTCCCGGTCGTGTCAACGATGAGGGCGGACAGGCCGAGCTTCAACCGGGCAAGGGTCCCCTCCCTGTCGGACGAGTTCTTCAGAGTCTGGCCGAACTCGATCTGGTTGATCGTGTCCGAGATCGGCTTCCGTTCGCGGGCGCTGCGCTGGTTGAGCAGCACCTGCGAGTACTTGTCGAGCGCCGCCGCCGTCTCGCTCTGGTTCGAGCAACCGACCAGATCGAGCTGCACCGTCGAGGTGGTGAGTCCGGTCACCGTCAACCCGTTCAGCAGACCCGACGGCGTGACGCACTTCGACGATCCGAGCAGCTCCACCGTCTGCGTCGCGGCGGCCGCGTTCACGAAGTCCTGTGTCACCCAGC
Source organism: Gaiellales bacterium (assembly GCA_033856955.1). GTDB lineage: Bacteria > Actinomycetota > Thermoleophilia > Gaiellales > JAICJC01 > JAICYJ01. The sequence goes on along the minus strand of JAWVDZ010000064.1, from coordinate 947 downwards.
CGTCGGCGAACTTGGGGTTGTTCAGAACCACCTCGAGCTTGCCCGTGAACTGGTCGTTGATGATCTGGTAGTCGCTGATCGAGAGCGTGTTCGTGGCCGTGTAATGTCCCTTCTGGAAGCCGGTGACCCCGAACGCGAGTGCGGCGAAGCCGATTCCGCAGAGGAGCACGAGCCACCAGCGCTGCAGGATGAGCCGCATGGAGCGGCGAAAGGTCAGGTCCGGCTTCACGTTGTACCCACAGTCGTCGATGCCATTAGGAGACAGCGCGCCGGCCCTGCCCGAGCGGACGCCCTAAAGCCAGTGTACCGGCCCTCATCGTTCTGACAAGGTCTATGTCCAATGTATGACAAGGGTGCTATCCCACCCCAAGCTACGCCCGGTGGGGCCGCGCCTTGACGCCCACCCGAACGGGGGGTACGGTCGATGCAGAGAGGCGGAGGGGAAGGAAAGGGCACTGGCACTGAACGATCACATGCGCGACGATCGCAGAACTGCCTTGGATGGGGATGAGGAAGCGTACACCCCACGGGCAGTTCGTGACGGTCACGAAGGCGTTGCAGAGCCGGCCGAGCCTGGGCTCGGTGCGGTGATGCCGGCCACGCGCCACGCGCGGCGAACGCTCGTGCGGCGGGCGCTGATCGTGTCCGACGTGTGGTCGCTGGGCCTGACCTTCGCAGTCGTGCACGTGATCGTGGGCAGCACGGGCCAGGGATTCACCTCCGGCAAGGAGCTGTTGCTGTTCCTGCTGTCGCTGCCCTGCTGGCTGGCGATCGCCGGTCTGTACGGGCTGTACGAGGGCGACAGGCTGCGGGCCGACACCTCCACCCTTGACGACTTCTGGCCCCTGTTCCACGGCATCACGGTGGGCGTCTGGCTGACGTTCGTGGTGATCCGGCTGTCCGACGTGCTGCACGCCAGCGAACGGCGGCTGATCCTGTTCTGGTTC
>JAWVDZ010000063.1:0-3326 GCA_033856955.1 Gaiellales bacterium | reverse complement strand
TCCACGAGCTCCCAGCCGCCGCGCTCGTAGAAGCGCCGCGCCCGCGCCTGGCCCGCGGGGGTCCTCAGGCGCGCCCGCTCGAAGCCGTCCGCCCGCATCGCCTCGATCGCCGCATCGTGCAGGTAGGGCGCCAGGCCGCGACCCCACCAGTCGGGCCGCACGAACAGCTGCCAGAAGTGCGCCAGCCCGGGGATCGGGTCGCCCTGGAGCCACCGCTCCGTGTAGGCGGGCACGACGCCGCACTGGCCCGCAAGCCCGTCCGAGTCCTCGGCGATCCGGTACCAGACCCCCGGCCGCGCGAGGATCCGCCCGATCGCCATCACCTCCTCCGCGCCGTGCTCGGGCGGTCGCCAGCCGGCCGGGGCGAACTCCGCATATAGCGAGAAAGCGGCGCTGATCGTGTCGACGATCGCGGCGGCGTCGCTTGGCTCTGCAGGCCGGATCCTGGCGCCATCTGGCTTCACAGAGCGGATCGTGACACCCCCGTCCATGGCGTACAGAGCCACTCGACCGGATGGAGAAAGCGCCCCGCCTAATTCTCGACACTTGGCTAAAGACCCTGAACCCGCCTGGCTCGATCCTCCAGAGGACGCTGATCGATCTGTGCCGCTCGGCAGCCGACTGGCCGGCTGACTCCCGGCGGCACCACAAGGAGGACTTACGAATGACCCGAGCCATCAGGGCGGGAATACCGTTCGGTGCGCTGGCCGTGCTCGTGGGCATGTTGCTCCCGGGTTCCGCGCTGGCCGCCGACGGACCCAGTCTCACCGACACAGCCGCAGCCGTGAACACCACATGGGTGATGGTCGCGGCCATCCTCGTGATGTTCATGCAGGCAGGCTTCCTGCTGCTCGAGATCGGCTTCTCGCGGATGAAGAACGCGGGTGCCGGAGTGGCCAAGGTGCTGCTGAACTTCTCGATCGCCTCGATCGCCTACTGGGCGGTCGGCTTCGCGCTCGCCTTCGGCGGCAGCGGATCCATCGCCGGTACGCACGGCTTCTTCCTCAACGTCGGGCATTCCTCGGCGCAGGCGGCGGGTGACATCCCGCTCCTCGGCGTAGTCGACATCGGCCCCGCGGCGCTCTGGTTCTTCCAGTTCGTCTTCTGTGCGGTGTCGCTGGCGATCGTCTGGGGATCGACGCTCGAGCGCATCAAGTGGCAGGCCTACGCGATCTACGCGGTGCTGTTCTCCGCCGTGATCTACCCGATCGTCTCCCACTGGATCTTCGGTGGCGGCTGGCTGGCCGCCAAGAGCGGCATGCAGGACTTCGCCGGCTCGACCGTCGTCCATCTCATCGGCGCAACCGGTGCCTTCGCGGCACTGCTGCTGCTCGGACCGCGCAAGGGCAAGTACGGCCCGGACGGCAAGCCGCGGGCCATCCCGGGGCACTCCATGCCGCTCGTCGGCCTGTCCGTGTTCATCCTGTGGTTCGGCTGGTTCGGGTTCAACCCGGGCTCGACGCTCGCCGCGATCGGCGGCCGTTTCGCCGAGGTGGCCGTCGTCACCAACCTGGCCGCCGCCGCCGGAGTCATCGCCGCAGCGGCGACCGTCTACGCGCTGCAGCGCACGTTCGACATCGGCATGGCCGGCAACGGCGCGATCGCGGGCCTCGTGGCGATCACGGCTCCGTCGGGCTTCGTCGAGTACTGGGCGGCGCCGATCATCGGCGCCATCGCAGGGGTGATCGTGGTCGTCGGCGTTCTCGCCATCGACCGCAAGCTGGACGACCCGGTCGGCGCGCTGTCCGCGCACGGTCTGGCCGGCATCTGGGGCACGCTCTCCTGCGGCCTGTTCACCACCAAGGCGCTGGCCGAGTCGAACGGGTTCGGCCAGGCCGGGCTGTTCACGGGCGGCGGCTTCCACCAGCTCGGGGTGCAGGCGCTGGGCGTGGCGGTCGCCTTCGTCACCGTCTTCTCCGCGTCGTTCCTCGTGTTCTTCCTGATCAAGGCGACGTACGGCCTGCGCGTGGCGCCCGAGGAGGAGCGTTACGGGCTCGACCTGGTCGAGCACGGCATGTGGGGCTACCCGGAGCAGTTCATCCCGGCGCCTGAGATCGGAGCCGGCTCGACCGGACCGGTCGCCGACCGGGCGCTAGGCGGCAACGGCGCATCCGTGCCGTCGCCTGCGGGTGTCTCCGCAATGAGCACGAACCCAGGGGGTGCGACGGCATGAAGATGATCGTCGCCTACGTGAGGCACGAGGCCTTCGAGCCGATCCGTCAGGATCTGCTCGAGGCCGGCTTCCCGAGCATCTCGATCACCGAGGTCAAGGGATCCGGACGCCAGAAGGGGATCACCGAGCATTACCGCGGCTCGGCGATCGCCATCCACCTACGCCCCAAGCTGAAGATCGAGTGCGTCGTCGAGGATGGCGCCGCGCAGCTGATCACCGACACGATCCTCCGCCACGGGCGGACCGGATCGGTCGGCGACGGCAAGATCTTCGTCCTGCCGGTCGAGGATGCGATCCGCATCCGGACGGGCGAGACGGGGGAGCAGGTGCTCCAGTCGCATCCGGACGGCTCGGAAGTCGCCGTCTAGTCATGGACCAGGCGTGAGACATACGGACGTGTCTGCGCCCGAGTCCCTTCCGTCGCCGCGCGGCGCTCACCTCGAAATGGTGGGCGCCGTGCTGGCGGGGGACGGTCTCGAGCGGATTGCCGAGATCGCCCGCGCGCACACCGGAGCTCCCGTCGCGGTGATCGTGCCGCGGCTCGGCACCCCGCTTCCCGAGTGGGCGCCCTACGAGCGCTACGTCGCCTCGCGGCTCGCGGGCGGCAAGGCCGAGCGCCCCTCCGAGGTCGTGGCCGAGGTGCCGATCGTCTCCGGCGGCCAGGAGCTCGGCGCCGTGCTCATGCTCGGCCCGGGCGGCGCCGACGCCGGCGAATACCTTCATGTCGCGGCGGTCGCCGCGCTCACCGAGGTCGCGGTCGCAGAGGCCCGCGACGAGACCGAGCAGTCGCTGCGCGGCTCGTTCCTCGAGGAGCTGCGCACCCGCGAGGACCTCGAGCCGGGCGACGTCGTGCGCCGCGCTCGCCGCCTCGGGTGCGACCTGGCCGAGGGCGCCGTCGCGCTGGTCGCCGACCCCGGCGGCCGCGCCCCGGGACGGCTGCTTGCCGCGATCGCGGCCGAGCATCAGGGCGCGCTCGCGCAGGCTGTCGGCGACCGCGTCTACGCGCTGCTTCCCGGCACCGTCGAGGACGCGCGGCGCACCGCGGGGCGGCTCGGCCGTCAGGCGCTGGTGGGCGTCTCGTCGCGCTACTCCGAGCCCGCCGACATGCGCCGCGCGCTCGAGGAGGCCGAGCTCGTGCTCGAGGTCAAGTCGG
>JAWVDZ010000062.1:0-2839 GCA_033856955.1 Gaiellales bacterium | reverse complement strand
GGCCACTCGAACCTCCAGCTGCGGGTGACCGCCCCTCAGCGTCGCCGCCCAAGCCTCGACGTCGAACGCATCCTGGTCTCCGCGGATCGCCGTCAGCGAGGCGGCCGGAAGCATGCGCTCGACCAGCTTCGACGCGACCCCGGCCGCGTCCTCGCCGGCGGCGACGGCGTGCCCATCCAGCAGCCCGATGTACCAGCCCTCGCGCACCGCGATGCCATCCACGGTTGCATCGCGGACGGCTCGGGTAAGCTCGCCCGCGGCGTGGCCGTCCAGCTCGGCCGCCATCGACACGGCATTTCGCTCCAGCGGCTGCGAGGCATCGAAGCCCCGCTGCGAAACGTGCAACCCGGCGGCGATGCTGCGCGTCGCGACCACCGTCACCGGCCTCGCCGCAAGCGCCGCGGCATGCTCCGCGGCCAGGATCACGTTGCCGTTGTTGGGAAGCATGATCACGCCCTCGCCGGGAGCCGCGGCGATGGCGTCAGCAAGCTCCTGCGTCGAGGGGTTCATCGACTGCCCTCCGGCCACCGTGGTGGCACCCAGTGCGCGGAACGAGGCCTCGTTGCCCGCGCCGCTAACGACCGCCACCAGCCCGCTGACGGGTCCGGGTGCCGGCTCGATCTGTGCCAGCAGCCGCAGTGTTCGCTGCGCGGTCTGGTCGTGCATGTTGGCGATCTCGACGCGGTCGATGGTGCCCATCGCGACCCCCAGCGTGAGCGCCGCGCCGGGATCGTCCGTATGCACGTGCACCTTGAACATGGGCGACTCGCCCACCACGAGCAGCGAGTCGCCGAGCGGATCGAGCATCGCCTCCAGCCGTTCCCGGTCGACCAGCTCCCCCTCCAGCACGAACGTCGTGCAGTAGCGATAGGTCGACGGACGCGCGTGGATCGCGTCGATGCCGATCGGGGCGTCCTCCAGCGCGGCGATCGTCGGCGTCCGCTCGCCGCGCAGACCCGCCACCGCGCCGCGCGCGAACTCGACCAGCCCCGCAGCACCGGCGTCGACGACACCAGCCTCCGTCAGCGCCGGCAGCATCTCACGGGTTCGCAGCACGATCTCGTCCCCCGCCGCCAGCACGTCGTCGAGCACCACCTCCAGCGGACGCTGCGGGGCGACCTCGGCCGTCTCCGCCATCACCCGGATCGCCGTCAGCATCGTTCCCTCCACCGGCTGGCGGACGGCTCCGTATGCCGCGTCCGAGGCGGCGCGCAGCGCTCGCGCCAGCGCCCGCCCGTCGACGTCGCCCGGCTGCGCGCCCAGCTCCTGGGCGAAGCCGCGCACCATCTGGGACAGGATCACGCCGCTGTTGCCGCGCGCGCCCATCAGTGCGGCACGGGTGGCGGAGTTCGCGATCGCAGAGCGGTCGTCGGCGCCGATGTCGCCGGACTCGAGCCCCTCGGCCAGGTTCGCCGCCGTATCCGTCAGGTTGCTGCCGGTGTCGCCGTCGGGAACCGGGTACACGTTCAGATCGTTGATCCGCCGGCGGTTGGCCTCGAGCGCCGAGTGCCCACCGCGGGCGAGCGCCACGGCACGCTCGAGCGCCGTCATGTGGTCCGCTTCACGCCCTGGATGTGGATCTGCAGCGACTCCACCGGGATCTGCGTCAGCTTCTCGACGTTGTACTTGACGCGCGAGCGCACGTTGCTGGCCACCTCGGCCAGGTTGAGTCCGTACTCGACGATCACGTAGAGGTCGATCGTCAGCCGGCCGGCGTCCCGGCGCACGCCCACGCCCTGGGTGATCCGCTCCCGCGAGAGCAGCCGGGCGACGCCCTGGGACAGGCTGGTCGCCGCCATCCCGACCACGCCGTAGCACTCGAGCACGGTCAGACCGACGATCTGGGCGATCACCTCGTTGGGCAGCACCAGCTCACCCGCCACCTCGGTGGGGGCCGCCACCGCGGACAGCGGGACACGGCTCATCGCTGTCTATGACGTGCCGCTTGCGTCGCGAGTTGCGGGCTATACTGGCCTGCGTTTGTGCGTCGCGAAAGGATCTCTGCGTGTCCCGAGTCTGTGTCATCTGCGCCAAGAAGCCTGGTTTCGGCAACAACAGAAGCCACTCGATGGTCGCCACCAAGCGCCGCTTCGAGCCGAACCTCCAGAAGATCCGCATCCTGCTCAACGGTTCGCCGACACGGGCCTATGTCTGCACCCGCTGCCTCAAGGGCGGCAAGGTGATCAAGGCGATCTGACCGAGGGCGACCCGGACGATGCGCTTCGAAGGCATCCACCACGTGACGGCGATCACCGGCGACGCGCCGGCCAACGTCGACTTCTACACGCGGCTGCTGGGCCTGCGTCTGGTGAAGAAGACGGTCAACCAGGACGACCCGACCGTCTATCACCTGTTCTACGCCGATGAACGCGGAAGCGCGGGCAGCGACATCACGTTCTTCGAGTATCCCGGCGCCGCACCCGGCCGCGCCGGCGCCGGCATGGTGCACACGGTCACCTTCCGGGTGGCCTCCGCGGACTCCCTCTCGTTCTGGCATCAGCGGCTGACCGCCGACGGCCTTGCGCCCGAGCTCGAGGCCGACCGGGTCACGTTCGCCGACCGCGAGGGGCTGCGGCTCGAGCTCGAGGTCGACACCAGCGGCGACGAGCCGTTGGTGGCCGAGAACCCCGAGATCCCGCCCGAGCATGCGATCCGCGGCTTCGCCGGCGTGCGCGCCTACGCCGCCGATCCCGACCTGGGCCGCGACTTCCTGGAGCAGACGCTGGCGTTCGAGCCGGACGGACAGTCGCGCTGGCAGATCCGCGGCGAGAGGCGCGGCTCGTTCTACACCCGCGACGCGGCGCCCGCCGAGCACGGGCTGAGCGGCGCCGGCACCGTC
>JAWVDZ010000061.1:0-3375 GCA_033856955.1 Gaiellales bacterium | reverse complement strand
AGGAGCTGTGTACGCACGACTTGCAACCTTCGAAAGCGATCCGGCCAGGCTCGACGACGCGATCAAGATGGTTCGTGATGAGGTCGCCGGCGACACGCCGGCGGGCCTGGAGGGCGCCAAGATGCTGATGCTGATCAACCGCGAGACCGGCAAGGGCATCGGCGTGACGCTGTTCGAGAGCGAGGAGGCGATGCGCCGCGGCGACGAGGCGCTGAACGCGATGAACCCCGGCTCGGGCGAGCGGCGCACCTCGGTCGAGTTCTTCGAGGTGCCGGTGCATACGGTCGGCTGAGCGACCCTCAAACTTGCTCAAGATTCAGGCCGGCTCAGAGTTGCCCGGCGACGGGGCGCCCAGCGGCGCGGGCTTGGTGTGCCCGTGCAGGTTCCCGGGCTTGACGAACGCGCTGCCGTCCGGTCCGACGCGGACGGCCCGGTGCAGCGCGCTTCCGGCCAGCAGCTCCTTCCAGCCCAGGAACCAGACCGTCCAGCCGTTGCCCCACATGCCGCCGCGGGGGCTGCCGGTGACCGTCACCGGATCGCCGGGAACCGACAGCTTGTAATACGTCTCGGCGTTGGCCGGCGAGAGGTTGATGCAGCCATGGCTGACGTTCTCGAACCCCTGCTGGCCGACCGACCAGAACGCGTCGTGCAGGTAGTCACCCGACCAGGTGAACCTGACCGACCACGGCACCGAGATGTCATAGCCCGGCCCCTTCATCTCCTCCGGGTTGTGCTTCTCGATCGAGAGGTACGTGCCGTTGGGCGTGTCATCCCCCGGCTTGCCAGAGCTCATCGGCCAGTCGCCGAACAGCTTGTGGTCGAGGTAGATCCGCACTCGGTGGTGGGTCGTGCTGGCGACCGCTATCAGCGACCGCCCGATCCGGAACGTCTGGCTGAGCGTGTGCACGGCGTAGATGCCGGGCGCCGTCTCGACGCCGTCCAGGTTGGCGACGAAGTGCACGGTGGTGTTCGCCGGCCAGTAGTTCCGCGGCCGGAAGTCGAGCGTGCTGTCTCCGTCCCAGTACCAGGAGCCGATCACCGGCGTGGAGCTGCGAAGCTCGATCGCCCGCTCCACCGCGCGCTTGTTCGCCACCGGACTGCTGAACGTGATCATGATCGGCATGCCCACCCCGTAGGTCTGGTTGAGGCCCTGGAAGATCGTCGCTCGCACCGTGTTCTCGGGCGTCAGCGTGCGGAAGCTGCTGGTGGCGGTGACGGTCTTTCCAGCCGCGTCGACCGCCGTCGCCTCGACCGTATAGCGGGAAGAGGTGTGCAGCAGCGCACGGCTCCGCCACTCGCTGCCGCTCGCGGGCGGCTGGTCGCCCAGCAGCTGGCCAGCGCTACGCACCGTCACCGCGGTGAGGGTGGCGTCCACGGCGCGCACGGTGATCGGCGTGCTCGGCTTCACCCTCCCCGCGCCGTCGCGCGGCGTGATCTTCAGCCGGGCGTGGATCACCACCTGGTCGGGGCCGGAGCGGCCGGACTGTGGGGAGGTTGCCTGGGGAGAATCCTGGCAGGCCGAAGCGGCGATCCCGACGCACAGGACGGTGATGCCGATCGTTGCCCGCACCGGTCGCCGCGATGCTTTCAGCCTGCCCACGCCTCATAGCCTACCGGCGGGTCGACGGCTGTAAACCGTCGCCTCGTTTCGCCGCGCCGTCGTGCGGGTATCGCAGATACTCCCAGAGAAAGGTGTCTAGCATGGCAACGGTATCCGAGACAGTTGACGTCAACGTCCCCGTGGACGTGGCTTACGACCAGTGGACGAGGTTCGAGCAGTTCCCGACATTCATGGAGGGGATCGAGGAAGTCAGCCGGATTGACGACACCCACCTGCACTGGGTGGCTGAGATCGGCGGCAAGCGGCACGAGTGGGATGCCGAGATCATCGACCGCCAGCCCAACCATCGAATCGCGTGGCGCTCGACCGACGGCCTGCGAAACGACGGAGTCGTGATCTTCGAGCCGATCGAGGCCGGGGTCACCCGCGTCAAGGTCGACTTCGAGCACGACTCGGAGGGACTGGTCGAGAAGATCGGCGCCGCGATCGGTGCCGATGATCGTCAGGTGCAGGCCGACCTGCTGCGCTACAAGGAGCGGGTCGAGTCCGGTGCCGGGCGGATGCCCTCTTCGTAGCGGAGCTTCGGTGGGGCTGTCGCGGCGACGGCCCCGCCCACCTCACACAGGTCGTCGGTCATATGACGTTGTGCTCCGGCCGCGTGCGACCGCTGGAAAACCGCTCGACAGCAAGCGGCGTTACGTCCACGAATGGTCCTCGCTCGAGCACCAGATCACGCACGATCTCACCTACGGCGGGAGCCTGCAGAAACCCGTGGCCGGAGAAGCCGGTGGCGTAGAGTAACCGCGCGACGCCGGCCCACTCGCCGATCAGGGCGTTGTGGTCGGGGGTGGCCTCGTAGAAGCCCGTCCATCCGCCTGCGATGCCGGCATCGCAGAGCACCGGCGCACGCCGCTCGGCCACGGCCACCACCTTCTCCAGCCAGTCGGGGTCGCGGGGCGCGTCCAGGCCCGCAGGCTGCGCCGGATCCGCCATGCCGAAGAGCAGCCCTTGGCCCTCACCGTGGAAGTAGAAGCTGGTCGTGAAGTCGATCGTCAGCGGTGGCCGGCCCGCTCCCGGCAGCGGCCCGGTGAAGCCGACCTCCCGCAGGTAGGGGACGACGGGCAGTCGCAGTCCCACCATCTCTCCGACGGCGGGTGACCACACGCCGGCGCAGCAGATGACGGTGCCGGTGCGCACCCGGCCGTGGCTCGTCTCCACGGCACGGATCTCGTCTCCGTCGACCTCGATCCCGGTCAGCGCGCAGCCGGTCACGACCGTGGCGCCGTGTGCCCGCGCACCGGCGGCGTAGCCCTGCACGACCGACTCCGGGCTGGCGTGGCCGTCGATCGGGCAGAAGCTGGCCGCCAGCACGCCGTCCACGCCGATCAGTGGCGAGAGCCGTTTCGCCTCCGCCGGGCCGATCATCCGGCTGGGGACGCCGTGCTCGTTCTGGAGCGCAATGCTGCGTTCGAACACCGCCACGTCGTGCTCGCGGTCGAGCAGGAACAGGTAACCGACCTTGCGCAGGTCGATCTCAACGCCCGGCCGTTCCGGGAAGGCGTCGAACGCTCGCAGGCTGCGAAGCGCGATCGCGATGTTAAGCTCGTCCGAGAACTGCGCCCGCACGCCACCGGCGGCGCGGCTGGTGGAGCCCGACGCCAGCGCGTCGCGTTCGATCAGCAGCACGTCGTTCACGCCCGCCTCGGCGAGGTGGAAGGCGATGCTCGTACCGATCACACCTCCACCCACGATCACGACGGCCGCGCGCCCGGGCAGGCTCATCGGCCGGCTCCGGCAGTCGTCACGAGCGCGTG
>JAWVDZ010000060.1:0-6198 GCA_033856955.1 Gaiellales bacterium | reverse complement strand
AATGCACCAGCACCCGCGCTCGCTCCAGGTGGGCGAGGAACTCGTGGCCGAGACCGACGCCCTCGCTCGCGCCCTCCAGCAGCCCGGGCACGTCGGCCACCGTGAGCTGGCCGCCGTCGTGCGCATCCACGGTGCCCAGCACCGGGTCGATTGTCGTGAATGGGTAGTCGGCCACCTTCGGCTTGGCATTCGAGATCCGCCGCAGCAGCGACGACTTGCCGGCGTTCGGGAAGCCCAGCAGGGCGGCATCGGCGACCAGCTTGAGCCGCAGCTCGATCCACATCTCGTCGCCCAGCTCGCCCACCTCAGCGGTGGTCGGGGTGCGCCGGGTTGCGGTCGCGTAGCGCCGGTTTCCGCCGCCGCCACCGCCGCCCGCCGCCACGACCGCGCGCGCCTGGGGATGGGCGAGGTCGGCAAGCATCGTGCCCTCGTCGCGCAGCCAGACCTGGGTGCCCACCGGCACGGTGACCACCAGCGGAGCGCCGCGGCGACCGTGTTTGCCCGATCCCTGGCCGTGGGCGCCGCGCTGGGCCTTGAAATGCGCGGCAAAGCGAAACTTGGTCAGATCGCGCAGGTCCTTGTCGGCCACCAACTCGACGTCGCCGCCGTTTCCGCCGTCGCCGCCGTCCGGCCCTCCGCGAGGAACGAACTTCTCGCGGCGGAAGCTGACGCAGCCGTCACCGCCGCGGCCGCCCTGCACGAAGATGGTGGCGCGATCGGAGAACATGCCTAGAGGTTAGTGGCCGACCGTAAACCGAGCGCCGCGCGCGACCACCTGACCATCAGCCGATGACGCCGAAACCGAGCGTCGCGAGGAGCAAAGGGAGGCACAGTGCTTCGCACGGGCCGACCGCAGCGACAAAGCGAGGCGACGGTTTGCAGGCGTCAGGTCAGAATATTGATGAAGCGCTTGCCCTTGCGGCGAGTGAACTCCACGGTGCCGTCCACGGTCGCAAACACCGTGTCGTCGCCGCCCAGGCTCGCACCGGTGCCGGGGTAGAAGCGCGTGCCGCGCTGGCGGACGATGATCGCGCCGGCGGTCACGTCCTGGCCCGCGAACACCTTCACGCCCAGGCGCTGGGCGTTCGAGTCGCGGCCGTTCTTGGAAGAGCCGAGTCCCTTCTTATGCGCCATCGGAAGCCTCCTTGGCCGCCGTCTCCGGCTTCTTTCGGGCGCGCGGCTTCTTGGCCGCGGCGGCACCAATCGTCTGGATCTGGATCCGTGACAGCTCCGAACGGTGCCCGCGCGTCTTCTTGAAGCCACGCTTGGGCTTGAACGTGAAAATCTTGAGCTTCTCGCCGCGCAGGTGCTCCACGACCTCGGCGGTGACCGTTCCTTTCAGCGCAGCGAGGTCGGTGACGACCTTGTCGCCGCCCGTCATCAGCACCTCGGGGGTGAACGACTTGCCCTGCTCGACGGGCTGACGGTCGACGAGGAGCTTCTGCCCCTGCTCGACGCGGTACTGCTTGCCGCCCACCTTGATCACTGCATACATGCTCATCGTCTCCACACGAAAATGCCCGCTGATAGACGGGCGGACTGATCGTAGCAGACCCCGATTACTCGCCGAGCAGCCGCCCGAACAGGCCCTTCTTGCGTCCCTCGCCGCCGTCGGTGGCGGCCGGAGGGGCCGGCGCGTCAGCCGCTGGTTCAGACGTCGCGGTCTCGACCGGAGCAGGCGGTGCATCGCTCCAGCGCGAGGCCGCGGGGGGCTCGGCGGGGGCGGCGGCCTCAGCGATCGAGGCCGCCTCCGCGGCCGGCGCGGGCTCCTCAGGAGCCGGCTTGGGCTTTCGGGCGCGCGGCTTGCGCACCGGCTTGGGCTTCTCCTCGGACGCCGGCTCAGCGTCGGCCGTCACGGCCGCCAGCGGCGGCTCCTCGCGTGCGTCGTCGGCCTGGTCGCCGTTGGCGCTCGCGGCCGGCGTGCGGCGCGTGCGGCCACGGCCGCCACGGGTACCCCTGCGGCGCTTGGGTCGGGTGGGATCGCCATCGCCGGACTCGGCGTCCGCGTCCGCCACGTCGGTGGCGGGCTCGGCGGGCTCGGCGGTGCCCGCGGCATCATCCGCATCGGCGGCCACCGCCCCGTCCTCGCCGGCCTCGGCCGTGTCGGCGCCCGCCCCGGTCTTGGTGCGGCCACGGCCACCGCGCGTGCGGCGACGCTTGGGCTTGGCCTCGTCGCCGTCTCCGTCTCCGTCGACCGCGACCACCTCGGGCGTGTCCTCAGCCTCGTCATCGGCCTTGCCACGAGCCTTTGCTGCAGCCGGCTTCGACGTCGTCGTCGACGTGCGCCGGCGGCGTCCACGAGTTCGCTCCTCCAGCTCGAGCCGCTCCCCCACCTCGCGGTCGAACTCGGGCAGCTCGAACTCGCCCGGCTCCGGAGGCAGCTCGATGCTGGACGGCTTGGCGTCCAGCAGCGTGGCGTAGGCCATCGAGCGCGTCGCCCGGTCGATCCGCACGCGATGCTCCTCGCCCACGTAGTTGATCGCGCCGCCCACGATCACCGGGTAGTTTCCGACCCTGGCAACGCCGTCTGAAAGGTTGAACATGTGGGGCTCGGCGATCTTCAGCACCTGCTCGACGCCCTCCTTGACGGGCATCGCGTCACCGTCGATCGCCGCCCGCGTTCCCTCGTCGATCACGTCGATCTCCTCCAGCGGCAGCCGCATCTCAGGCTCGAGCGTGAAGAACTTCTTCGTCTCGCGCTCCAGCTCGAGCAGCTTGGCGCCGCCCGGGCCGGCCAGCTTTGCCGCCACCTTCGAGTTGAGCCTGATCCGGAACGCCTCCGAGGACGAGGTGCGCGCGATCTTGCGCAGCTTCCGCTCGGCCTCCACGGCCATCGTGTCCTGGGACAGCACGCGGCCCTCGCCACCGCAGGTGGGGCAGATCGAGGTCAGCGTCTCGCGCACGCCGTCGGTCACCTTCTGGCGGGTCATCTCGACCAGGCCGAGCGGCGAGATGTCGACCAGGTAGGTCTTGGTGCGGTCCTTGGCCAGCTCCTCCTGGAGCACCGCCAGCAGCGCCTTGCGATTGCCCTCGCGATCCATGTCGATGAAATCGATCACGATGATGCCGCCGATGTCGCGCAGCCGCAGCTGTCGCATCACCTCGCGGGCGGACTCGGTGTTGGTGCGAAGGGCCGTGTCCTCGAGGCCGTTCTGGCGGTTGGAGCCGCCGGAGTTGACGTCGATCACCGTGAACGCCTCGGCGTAGTCGAACAGCAGGTATCCGCCGGAGGGCAGGTCGACGCGCCGGTTGAGCGTGGAGCGGATGGCGGTCTCGACGCCGTACTGCTCGAACAGCGGCGTGCTGCCGGTGTGCAGCTGGATGCGGTCGGTGAACTCCGGCTGCGTCGTTCGCACCCAGCCAAGGATGCGGCGGTGCTGGCGCTCGGTGTCGACGATCACCTTGTCGACGTTGCGGTTCAGCAGGTCGCGGATCACGCGCAGCGAGAGGTCGCCGTCCTGGTAGACGATCGTCTTGGAGGGCGCCGCCTTGGCGCGCGCCTCGACCTGGGCCCAGATCTTCCTCAGGAAGCGCAGGTCGCGCTCCAGGTCTTCGAGCGTCGCTCCCGCGGCGGCGGTGCGCGCGATTACGCCCACGTCGTCGGTCTCGAGCTGCTTGACCAGCTTGCGCAGGCGCTCGCGCTCGCCGTCAGGAAGGCGCTTGCTGACCCCGGAGCCTTCGCCGCCGGGGGTCAGCACCAGGAAGCGGCCGGCGATCGAGAGCTCCATCGTCACCCGCGCTCCCTTGGTCTTCATGGGGTTCTTCTCGATCTGCACCAGGATGTCCTGGCCGTTTTGGAGCAGATCGGTGATCTTTTTGCGGCGGCGGGTGGTGGTGCTCATGCCCGGCACGACCACATCCTTGATCTGGAGGAAGCCGTTCTTGGGCTCGCCGAAGTCGACGAAGGCCGCGTCGTGCGAGGCCAGCACGTTGTCGATTCGCGCCTTGTAGATGTTTCCGGCGATCGATCCGGCGCCCCGGCGCTCGATGTAGGTCTCGACCGTGCGCCCCTCCTCCAGCACTGCGACTCGCAGCTCGGAGAGGTCGGTCGAGATCAGGATCGTCTTGGTGGTGTTTGCGATTACTGTCACGTGGTCACTCCTACCGGTGTCTCGCGCAGCACGATCTGCGTGCGCACGATCCGGGTGATTGTTGGGGTCGCGCCGATGGTGGCGGCGACCGCGGTTGCGACTTCTTCTGGGCGGGCGGTTCCCGCCTCGGTCAGCTCGATGCGAGCGGCGAGCCCGGAGGGCACGCGCTCGATCTGCGAGCAGAACGATCGGACATCGACCCGCTTGGCGGCCTTGTTGGGCGCGCTTCGGGTCACGACCGCCTCTTCGGCGGCCGCATAGCGATTGAGGGCGTCCTCCCAGTCGATGTCCCCGGCCACGTCGACCAGGTACTCGACCGCGCAGACGCGCGATGCGGCCGGCTTGCCCTGCGCCGGGCCGATCGAGATCAGTGAGAGGCCCTCCGGCAGCTGGCCCGCGAGCTTCGAGGCGATCTCGTCACACTCGGCGGCGGCGACCAGCTCGACATCGGCCAGCTCGGCCTCGCTCTCGACGCCGACCGCGCGTGGCAGCGCCAGCGCGATCACCGGCCGGGGCTTCATGCCTCGGGACAGGGCGATCCCGTAGCCGGCTCGGCGCAACGATGAGAGCAGTGTGTCAACGGTTTCGAGGTGCGACAGAAAGCGTGCTCTGCCGCGCACCGCGAAGGTGATGCGATATGTCAAAGAGAAGGCTCAGTTCAGAAATCTTTCGGGGAGAATCCGCGCCTGGGCGCCTGGGCGGCCACTGGCAGCGTGGACTCTCTTGTCATGGGCAGTGTAGCGCGACATCGGCGGGTGCCAACACCGGCCACCTCTCGGCCCGTCGTTTCAGGGTATCGGCCGCACCGTCGCCGGACATGAACTGGCACCGGTGTCACGGTGGCCATGTGGGGCCCTGACCCGCCCGGGCGCGCCGGTCAGTTGACGAGCAGGTTTCGCACCGGGCCGTAGCAGGCGCCGCAGTCCGCGCAGCCGTCCCAGCGGCAGTCGCCGGTCGCGATCTCCGCCTGGCTCTGCCACCACTCGTCGAGCAGGAACTCCTTCGAGATGCCGCTCTTGACGTGATCCCACGGCAGCTCGTCCCACTCGCCGAACGTGTGGTTGGCCTGCTCGTCCATCGTCGTCCCAGAGGCCGCGAAGGCGTCATGCCAGGCCTGCTCCTGGAACATCTCCGTCCAGGCGTCGAAGCGCGCGCCGCCGCGCCACGCCCGCTCGATCACATCGGCGGTGTGGTCGCCGCCGCGCGAGAGCGCGCCCTCCAGCATCGACGTGCGCAGATCGTGCAGCGAGAGCCGGATCTGCCTGGTCGGCGTCGCCCGCCGCATGTACGCCTGCTTGGCGGCAAGCTGATCGCGCGCAGCCATCCCCTCCCACTGAAACGGGGTGTGCGGCTTGGGAACGAAGTTGGAGACGCTGACGTGCACCGTGAAGCGGCCGCCGACCTTGCGCCCGATCTCGCGCGCGCGGATGCCCAGATCGACGATCCCCTGCACCTCGGCGTGCGTCTCGCGGGGAAGGCCGATCATGAAGTACAGCTTCAGGCTCGAGTAGCCGGCCCGGAAGGCGGCCTCGATCGCGCTCTCGATCATCTCGTCCGTGATCGTCTTGCAGATGATGTCGCGCATGCGCTGGGTCGCGGCCTCGGGTGCCAGCGTGATCGAGGACTGGCGGGCGTTGGCCGCCGCGGCCAGCGCCACCGGCCCCGTGTCCACCCGGTTCGACGGCAGCGAGAGGTGCAGTTCCGGCGCCCGTGCCTTGATGCCCTCGATCGCCGCCACCACGTCGGTGTAGTCACTGGTGGCAAGGCTGGTCAGCGAGAGCTCGTCATAGCCCGTGCAGCCCAGCTGTGCGAGTCCGGCCTCGATCACCTCGTCCGCCGGCCGCTCGCGCACCGGCCGGTACCAGGTGCCGGCGTGGCAGAAGCGGCAGCCGCGCGTGCAGCCCCGCATCACCTCCACCGAGGCGCGCGAGAAGATGGCCGAGGAGTATGGCACCACCGGCGCGGAGGGGTGCGTCTCGATGCCGAAGTCGGCGTAGATCGCCCGCTCCACCGGCCGTCGGCCGCGGGACGGCAGGTAGAGCGACTCGACCTCGGCCAGAGCCGCGATCCGGGCCGCTCGCGTGGAGTGCGCGTCGAAGACGTCCAG